>NZ_JBIRAW010000050.1:0-61073 GCF_044326315.1 Actinomadura sp. 9N407
TTACCCCGCCCGGCCCAGCCGGCCAGCGCCGACCGTTCCTCATCGGACAACACCACTGGCTCAAGCTTCGGGCTCGGCATCCCCACACCCTACCGAGTAACAACAAACTAATGACTCAGGACACTAGAGACGGAGGGTTTCGCGCGGGAGTATCCTCCGGCCCGCGGGGTCCAGGGGGCGGCGGAGCCCCCCTGGCGAGCGCTTGCTCAACCTGTCCGGTCAGCGACCGCGTCTGACCACACATGAGTTCGTGTCCACGGCGCCTGTGGTGTCGGCTGTACCGTCGCGTTAGGCTAGCGCTCGATCACCTGAACACCTGGAAGTACACATGCCTCGCCGATCGCCGGGCGAGATCAGGGCACAACTGCCCTATCGGATACATCGTGGCTCACGAACTGTGATTTCTGGGCTGTCCGCCTCCACCAACCGTCAGATTCATGCGTTCGAGCGCAGGAACGGCCTGCTTCCTGGAGCGGTCGCTCATGCCCTCCGCGCATGGACCGGGTGTACACGGAGACCACAAGGGGATATGACTTCCTCTCTCGGCTACGGCACAACTGGCTGGCGGGACTCGCATTGCCGCACTCTGCTTGAAGCTGCCGTCCGGAGTATGCGAAAGAAGGCTCGGCGTGAACTATCCACGCTTGTCGAGCCTCTCGACGCTCGTCACATGGCACGAACGGTGAACGATCCCTTCGCTCGCGCCGACGTCCCCTGGTGGTGTCGTCGCATTAGGATCTAGGCGCTCTGTCGCGTTGAACTGATCATGGATAAGCAGCCCCCTCCAAGGCGGCCGGGCGGCCGGGGCGGGACGGCCCGGAGAGGCCGCATGCCCGGCCCGGACCGACCGGCGGCGGCCGCGGAGCGGGCGCCCTTGAAACCGTAATGAAAGTTCTCATCCTGCCCCGGCGACCTGGGTGTCCGGTCTCGGGACCTGCGTGACAGATCGGTATCAGGACCTGCGTGACACTCCGCCTGGCATTGGTGGCGATGAGGGTGATGGAACAGCGGTGTCGAGCCCTCCGGGACGTGCTTGCCCGCCTCAAGCCTCGCGGACGTCGGTGAAGCGGTCAGGTAGATCAGTAGCCCGCCTGGCCGCCGGCGGCGAGGCGTGCTGCTGCCTCGGCGGGTGTGTCGTCGTAGCCGGGCCGGGCCAGGAGTACCGATTGGAAGAAGTAACCCTGTTCCTCGTCCGGGTCATCATCTGAGGCGAACGGCCGCCACAGGGCGAGGTGCAACTCCCGCGCGGTGAAGCCGTCGTCGTCCTCATTCGGTCTGAGGTCCACATGGCGACGTAGGCGTTCCACGACTTCAAGCGCGGGCAGGCCGAAAAGGTCTACGTCCCGGTATCGCACGACGTCCCGCTCGGCCGGACGCCACACCTCGATCCCATTGATCCGATCCCTTGCCGGACCGGCACCGAAGCCCAGACTGAACCCAAGCCCGCTCGGCAGGTGCAGGGCAACCTCGCCGTAGGCGGTCGAACTCAGCGGACCGAGCGTCCCGAGCGCGGCACGGGCCTCGTCGATCGTCATCCCGAGCCGCAGCGGGCCGACCCCGTGCGCCGGATCCAACACGAACTCCATCTGCTGATGATCGCAGCCCTCTCGTCGGCGCAGGAACTGGGCGCGAAGATCGTCTAGCCAGACGTGTCATGCACGTCCCGAGATCGATCTGTCACGGACGTCCTGAGACCCGACACCCCGGCAATCTGGGCTCGTTGTCAGGTCTGGCCTGGGCGGTCTCTCACGTTGAGGAGGGCTCGCATTGTCTCGGCTGGGGTGACGCAGCGAAAGCCGGTGTCGTCGTCGAGCATGTCGGCTGATGCGTCGTTGAATGTTGACGGTGTGCAGCGCAGGAACGGGCTCGTGAACGCGCTCCCTTTCAGTTCGTAGCGTCCGGGCTTTGGACTCGGTCGAGCACCACTCCCAGGTGTTGCCGCACATGTCGTAGACGCCATACGGGCTCACGCCGCTGGCGTAGCAGTCAACGGGCGTCGTGCTCCGCTTCCCGCCCTCGCGGCTGTTGACCTTGGCGGGAGTGCGCTGACTGCCCCAGGGGTAGATGTCGCCTCGCGTTCCTCGGCGGCCTTCTCCCACTGCTGAGCGCTGGGCAGGCTCTTGGCGGACCACTCGGCGTAAGCGGTCGCGTCATGCCACGTGGTGAAGACGACCGGGTGGTCTGAGAGCCCCTCCGGGACCTCCCCGTTCTCCCAGTGCTGCGGCGGCTTGGAGTCGGTCGCCGCAACGAACCGTGCGTAGTCGGCATTCGTGGTCGGGAACACATCGATGTAGAACGCCGGGAGGAACGCCGGTTCGTTGTTCACGCCGGCGAAGTAGACGCCTGACGGCACGAGGGTCATCAGCTTGCCGTCGATGGGGTGCCTGACCTGGTCTTCGTCTCCGACAGGTAGGGACGGCTCTTGCTCGGGGCCCGTGGGCTGCTCAGAGGGAGGTCACGCCCGGATCTTGTGCGTGGGCGGCCCGTGTCGTCAAGCCGATCATCTCGGCGAAGCGGGTCTGAACCTCGGTGCTGGCCGCTGCTAGAACGGTGTCCAGGGCCTGCTGGTTGGCCGGGCGCGGAACCATCTTCTCCCCGCCCTTCTCCCACTTGACGATCATGCGTTCACTCACGCCCAGTTCGGCGGCGAAGTCGACCCGACTTGCTCGCTTTGCCTCGCGTAGCGCGCGGGATTCCAGACCTGTCCAGCGTTGGACTGTGGGGGGCATCTCGTGGTCTCCGGAGCGAGCGGTTCAGACGGCTTCGGCGGGGATCTCTTCGTATTCCTGGCGGAGGGTCTTGAGAACGGGATGGTCTCCGGGGAACTCGACATCGTTGATTGTTGTGATCGCCCGTACGCCAATCGCTGTGTTGGTCGCGAACGCCGCTTCCATACGTGGGAGATCGGCGATGTTCACTGGGCCCAGCGAGGCGGCGTCGTGTACTTGCTGCAAGAGACGCATGGTCACGCCGGGCAGAACCTCGGCGTTAGGCCAGATGACTTGCTGGCCATCGAAGAAGCCGACGTTCCACGTGGCCCCCTCGGAGATGTACGCCTCCCGGTCGACGAACACGCAATCGTCGAATCCGGCGAGCTGGGCGTTACGGCGGTGCCAGAGCGCACCGAGCAGACCCACGTGCTTCGTCTCCGGCAGCTCCCGCGTGTACTGGGCCGTTTGCACCCGCATGGGGGCCATCGGCCAGGTACCCGCCGACCTCGTGGTGACGAGCACCTTCGGCTCGGCCGGGGCTCCGGGCCTGCCCAGCTCCAGATCAGGGTCGAAGACGGTCACCCGGACAACGAACTGACCTTCCCGTCCGGCGGTGGCCTGCCGCACATATCCGCGAACCTGCTCGCGGTCCAGCTCCCCGCCAAAGAGAATCTGGCAATCGCGGACAAGGCGCTCGATATGGTGCGAAAACCCTCTGATGCGCTGGTTCTCCATACGCATGGACGTGAAGTGCCCGTAGTTGACAAGCGCTAGGGCCTTCAGTTCATCCGGGCCCACGGGTGCGCCGTTGAGTTCCGCCATGCGCCCAGTGTGGCAGTACGTATGGGCTGATCACAGACCCGAGTGCAGTGCAAGTTCAGTGCTGAGGAGGTGGCGGGACATGGGAAAGCCCTTGATCAGCGAGCACGCTGGGTGCCATGAGCGGTCGTGGAGGTGCGGGAAGCAAGGTTGTGCGGTTGGACATACCGCGTACACGGGGAAACGCCACAAAAAGGGCGGTCAGGCTGACCGAGGAAGAGCGTCAAGTGCTCCTCAATGAACTGGCTGAAGTAACGGCGCAGCTTAACGAGATCCAGTCCCGCTCGATGGAGATCGCGCCCCGTGTCCTCCACACCGCGTCCACCGAACGCGCTCGGACGGCATAGGCCCAGAGGGCGCGGTCAAGCGCTCCTCGCATCCCCTGGAGTGATCAATGACGAGAGGGACTTACCTCCGCTCTAGCGCGGCTGGCTGGAGAAGCGGGGCCCTGGCTCTGGTTGCGACGCTGGAGGCGCGTGGCCTAGAGGCGACAGCTTGGGGCATGGAGCCGTCCGTGTGCGGAATCCGCCATTGAAGCATCAGAAGATGACCGGCGCGACGAGGTGCTCAGTGCCAACCTGCAGCAAGAGGTGGCGTGCCGTCACTACGATGACAATTCGCTGTGGTGGTTCTGGGTCTGGTCAGGGCCGACCCGTGGGACTCCGCCGGAACTAGAGCCGCTATGCCCGCTCGGCGAGACCGAGACAGCCTCTCGGCGCATCGCGCATGTGCTGGCGGTCCCGTTCACCAGCTCGCCCATCCCATCGCCGGCGGACGGGGAAACGTGATGGGTGCTCGCGGCGAGCAGATTCAGCCCGGAATTCTCGTGTGGTACGGCCACGCCACGGGTTCATGGTGGGCCCTTGTGCCGCTGCCCAGGAGGGGCCGGGGGCCGGTTCGCAAGCGGCTCGTAGAGGCGATCAGTCGCGGGGAGTTGGGCGACGCAATCGCTCACCCAGAGGGCTGGCCGTGGCCGCGCAGCTATGAAAGTCGTTCCGGCCAGTCGTTGCCGTGAGGGTCCGCGCCCTCACTGCCCCGTTCCTGCCGTCTTCTGGACGGAGGGGCGGGGTTCGTCGTTGCACAGATGCTGTCTTGGTGGCAGTACGGCGGGTATCGCTGTCACTGCACGGTTCATAGATCCCTCGTCTTCTCCTCGATCTCGTCCAGCCGGGCGCTCGGCGTCCCGAACCTGCACTTCCATGACCTCCGGCACACCGGGAACACGCTCGCCGCTGACATGGGCGTCTCGCTGCGGAACCTGATGGCGCGGATGGGGCACGACAACGAGCGGGCCGCGCTGCGGTACCAACACCAGTCGAGCAACGCTGACCGGACCATCGCGAATGGGCTCGATGCCCTCGTGCGGGCTGAGCGGCAGGACGACCAGGACGAGGGAGATGACGGGGCGGCCGGGGTGCTGGTGCCGGTGGCCTAATTGCCCGCTAATTGCCCGTGGGGCTTCCAAGCCCTGAACGATCAAGGCCCAGCGTCGGGGACGGCATCCCAGACCTGGGCCTTCGTGGTGGAGCGGGTGACGGGAATCGAACCCGCGCTATCAGCTTGGGAAGCTGAAGTTCTGCCATTGAACTACACCCGCGTGGTGGTGACTGGTGGGTACCACGCCTCGGACATCGTACCGGAAGGTGCGAGGTCGGCGGGACGGGTTCGGAGCCGGTAGCTTTTCTGACGTGCTGCTCTCCGATCGTGACATCAGGTTCGAGCTCGAGTCCGGGCGGGTGAAGATCGACCCCTACGACCCGGGCATGGTTCAGCCGTCCAGTGTGGACGTGCGACTGGACCGATACTTCCGTGTGTTCGAGAACCACCTGTATCCGCACATCGATCCTGCGGTCGAGCAGCCTGGGCTGACGCGGGTGGTGGAGGTCGAGGGGGACGAGGCGTTCGTGCTTCATCCCGGGGAGTTCGTGCTGGCCTCGACGTACGAGGTGTTCGGGCTGCCCGAGGATCTGGCGGCGCGGCTCGAGGGGAAGAGCTCGCTGGGTCGGCTGGGGCTGCTGACGCATTCGACGGCGGGGTGGATCGATCCCGGGTTCAGCGGGCACGTGACGCTGGAGCTGTCGAACGTGGCGACGCTGCCGATCATGCTGTGGCCGGGGATGAAGATCGGGCAGATGTGCCTCTTCAGGACCAGTTCGCCGGCGGAGTATCCGTACGGGTCGGAGAAGTACGGGTCGCGGTACCAGGATCAGCGGGGGCCCACGCCGTCGCGGTCGTATCTGAACTTCCACCGCACCCGATTCTGATCCGGGCAGTGTGACGCAAATCACCAAAAGATGAAACATCCTCCGAGTGCAGGTAGTTTCATTCGACGCGTGGTGTTGACGTCCGGTTGACCTTCTCTTTGTGTGCTGCACATCCCTTCCGGGCGCCCGCCCCACAGGCAGGACGTTCAACAAGACGTTTCCGCTTGATAGCGGGAACCCGGAAGGAGAACGTGTCCATACTCCGCGCGGAAAGCGTTACCAAATTGTTCGGCCGCAAGGCCGCGGAGGCACAGCGAAGAATCGGCGCCGGTGCGGCGCCGAAGGAGATCCGCGACCTGGGCGTGACCGCGGCCGTGGTGGACGCCACGTTCGAGGTCGAGCAGGGCGAGATCTTCGTGGTCATGGGGCTGTCGGGATCGGGCAAGTCGACGCTGATCCGGATGCTGAACGGGCTGCTGGAGCCGACGTCGGGCGTCATCGAGATCGACGGCCGGGACATCGCCAAGCTGTCGGGGAAGCCGCTGCGATCGCTGCGGCAGGACAAGGTCAGCATGGTGTTCCAGCACTTTGCCCTGTTCCCCCATCGGTCGGTTCTCGAGAACGCCGCGTACGGACTCGAGGTCCGCGGGTTCTCCAAAGAGGAACGTGCCAAGAAGGCCCAGGAGTTCCTGGTCCTGGTCGGTCTCGACGGCTGGGAGGACAAGCTTCCCGGACAGTTGTCGGGCGGTATGCGGCAGCGGGTCGGGCTTGCCCGGGCGCTGTGCGCCGGTACCGACATCATCTTGATGGACGAGGCGTTCAGTGCTCTGGACCCCCTCATTCGCCGGGAGATGCAGGATCTGCTGCTGGATCTGCAGGCCCGGCTCGACAAGACGATCGTGTTCATCACGCACGACCTGAACGAGGCCATGCGGATCGGCGACCGGATCGCCGTGATGCGGGAGGGCCGGATCGTCCAGATCGGTACGGCCGAGGAGATCCTGACCGATCCCGCCAATGACTACGTCGCCCAGTTCGTGGCGGACGTGGACCGGACGCGGGTGCTGACGGCCGGGTCCGTGATGGAGAAGCCACTGGTCACGGTGCCCGCGAACACGGGCCCCCGGACGGCGTTGCGGACGATGCGCGAGCACCAGACCTCGGCCGCCTTCGTGGTGAGCCGGGACCGCAAGCTGATCGGGAAAGTGACCGGCACGGCGGTGGCCGACGCCGTCCAGGACGGGGTGCAGACCCTGGGCGAGCTGATCGATCCCGAGACGCTCGAGCCGGTGGCGCCGGACACTCCGGTGGCCGATCTGTTCGCCCGGTGCGCGGAGAGTGATCTCCCGGTACCGGTGACCGACGAGGACGGCGTGCTGCTCGGTGTGATCCCGCGGGTGACGCTGCTGGCCGCGCTGGGTGCGATCAACACTCATGTGACCGACGTGATCACCGAGACGGACATCGTCGAGGACGACGCGCGCAAGGAGGGCAGTGCCGTTGAGGCTTGAGATCGAACTGCCCCGCGTTCCCGTCGGCGACTGGTTCGACGGCCTCGTCACGTGGCTGACCGAGAACCTGGGCTTCGTCTTCGATGCCATCGGCACCGGGGTCGAAGGGACGGTCGAGGGACTGACCAGCGTTCTGATGGCGCCGCCCCCGCTGCTGATGACGGGGATCTGCGCGCTGATCGCGCTGTTCCTGAGCGGCTGGAAGCTGGGCCTGTTCACGCTGGTCGGCTTCGTGCTGATCGACAGCATGGAGCTGTGGGAACCGTCGATGGACTCGCTGGCGCTGGTGATCGTCGCCGCGGTGGTGGCGGTGGTGATCGCGATCCCGCTGGGCATCGCGGGAGCCCGCAACGAGATGGTGAGCCGGATCCTGCGCCCGGTGCTGGACCTGATGCAGACGATGCCGGCGTTCGTCTATCTGATCCCGGCGATCTTCTTCTTCAGCATCGGGGTGGTGCCCGGCGTGGTGGCCACCGTGATCTTCGCGCTGCCACCGGGGGTGCGGCTCACCGAGCTGGGCATCCGCGGGGTGGACCCGGAGATGGTGGAGGCCGGCGAGGCCTTCGGTACGCCGCCGGGACGGATCCTGACCCGGATCCAGATCCCGCTGGCGATGCCGTCGATCATGGCCGGGATCAACCAGCTGATCATGCTATCGCTGTCGATGGTGGTCATCGCCGGAATGGTCGGCGCGGGCGGTCTCGGTGGCGAGGTCCTGGAAGGGATCAACCGGGTCGACATCTCCCAGGGGTTCGAGGGCGGCCTCGCCGTGGTGGTGCTGGCCATCTTCCTGGACCGGCTCACCAGCGCGCTGGGCGACCGTACGGCCGTGTCCCGCGCCATGGCCCAGATGGCTTGACGATCTAGAGAGAGGAACGTTCCGAGCATGCGTTTCAAGTTGATGGGTGTGGCCGCCACGGCCGTCGCGCTGTCGCTGGGCCTGTCCGCCTGTGGCGGCGGCGACGCCGACACCGGCACGGCCGACAAGAGCATCACCATCGGCTCGGTGGCCGGCTGGGCCGAGGGTGAGGCCGCCACCGCGCTGTGGGAGAAGATGCTGGAGGACAAGGGCTACACGGTCGACGTGAAGACCCTCGACGCCGGCCCGCTGTACGCGGGTATGGCGAAGGGCGACATCGACCTGTACCTGGACGCCTGGCTGCCCGGTACCCACAAGGACTACTGGCAGCAGTACGGCGACAAGCTCGAGAAGATCAGCATCTGGTACGACAGCGCCCCGCTGACCATCGCGGTGCCGGACTACTCGCCGCTGAAGTCGCTCGAGGACCTCAAGGGCAAGGGCTCCACGTACGGCGGCAAGATCATCGGCATCGAGAAGAGCTCCGGGCTCTACCGGGTGTCCAAGGAGGACATGCTGCCGGCGTACGGGCTGGAGGACGAGTACGAGGTGACCACCTCGTCGACGCCCGCCATGCTCACCGAGCTGAAGAAGGCCACCGACGCCAAGAAGGACATCGTCGTCACCCTGTGGCGCCCGCACTGGGCGTACTCGAAGTTCCCGATCCGCGACCTGACCGACCCGAAGGGCGCGATGGGCAAGCCCGACGCGATGAACATCGTCGGGCACAAGGGCTTCAGCAAGGAGCAGGCGGAGGTCGCCGGCTGGCTGAAGAAGTTCAAGATGGATGACAAGCAGCTCGGCACCCTTGAGGACTTGATGGAGAACAAGCACAAGGGCAAGCCCGAAGCGGCCGTCACCGAGTGGATGCAGGCGAACCCCGACTTCGCCAAGGGCATCACCGGCTGACACGCCGTTCGTTGAAAGGGCCGTCCGATCCGTTCGGGCGGCCCTTTCACGCTGCCGGGCCCTCAGTTTGCTGAGCCACTCACCCAGCCAGGCCACTCACTCAGCCAAGCCGCTCATCCTGCCAGCCGACTCACTCTGTCGGTCCTCTCACTCGGCAAGGCCCACGATGAACAGCACGGCCAGGACGCCGGCGCCGGTGGAGCAGAGCGTGAGGGTACGGGGGTGCCGGCTGTGCGCCTCGGGCAGGATCTCCGCGGCCGCCAGGTAGAGCAGCACGCCCGCGAAGAAGCCGAGGTACGGGCCGAGGACGGCTTCCGGAACGGTCACCAGCAGGGTCGTCAGGGCACCGACGATCGGCGCGAGGCTGTCGGCGATCAGCAGCAGGACGGCGGGACGGCGGTCCGCACGGTGCAGTGACGCGGCCGTGAACGTGTTGAAGCCGTCGGCGAAGTCGTGCGCGATCACCGCCAGCGCCACGAAGATCCCGGTGTCGGTCCCGGACTGGAAGCCCAGGCCGATGCTGAGCCCGTCCACATAGCTGTGGGCGACGAGCGCGCAGGCCGCCAGGATCCCCGCCCGGCCCGCGCCGGGGGCGTGGGCGTGCGGGTGATCATGCGGCGCGTACTCCGACTCGTGCGCCTGGTGGATCGCCGCGGCCTGCTCGATCACGTGCAGCAGCAGGAAGCCGACGGCGAAGCCGATCATGGGCGCCGGCACGCCCAGGACGCTCGCGTGCGACGCCTCCAGGGACTCCGGTACGAGATCGAACGCGACCACGCCGAGGATCAGCCCGCCCGCCAGCCCCAGCACCAGGTGCCGGCGGTCCCGTACCCGCATCGCGACCAGGCCCCCGGTCAGGGTCATCAGGAACGCCACCACGGACAGGACCAACGCCATGCACTGGTCCTATCAGGCCTCCGGGCGTACGTGACGTTCGCGCGCCAGAGCGTGAAGATCCCTTGACCGGGGGACGCCGCCGGGGCCCGCCGGCCTTGAGGCCTGCGGCCCTACTGCATCGATCCGAGGTCGAGCACGGTGTTGGCGGGCGGCGCCTCGACGGCGACGGGTTCGCCGTACGAGACGAAGTCGAGGCTGCCCTGCGGGCCGGCGTCGATCTGCAACAGGTAGGGCTGCCCCTGGGTCGCCACGTGGACCTGCTCCCCGTCCGGGCCGGACAGCGTCACGGTGGGCTTGCCCGCGACCGTCCCGGCCTTGCCCTTGTCCCAGTCGCTCCCCTTGGCCGACAGCAACTCGCCGAGGAGCCCCGACAGGTTGGAGAAGGAGGCGATCTCGGCGAAGTCCGGGTCCTTCGACGTCGTCTTCACGTACTTGCCCGACATCAGCGTCACCGCGTTCTTGTCACCGATGCTGCGCAGGAACGCGTCATTGCCCTTGAAGTACACCGTCGAGCCGATCCGGGTGAGCTTGATGTGCTGGTTCCCCATCTGGACCGTACCGGCCGCCTTCTTGCGTCCCGCGAACCGGAAGTCGAGCCCCAGGTCGTCGCCGCCCTCCTTGAACCTGCCCGTCAGCCGTACGGACGGCGCCCCCGCCGTCGCCTTGCGCGCCCGGGACATGATCTCGGCCGCGGCGAGCTCGTCCACCCCGTTGGACGCCACCGACGGCGTCGCCGAAGCGGCGGCCTTCTTCCCCTGATCCGCGCCCGCGTCGCCCGTGCCCGTCCCGCACCCCGCGATGAACGTCAGCGCGAGCGCGGCCGGCACCACCAGCGCCAGTTTGTTGGTACGCATCCCAGACCCCCTGTCTCAGTACCCGTCTGTCCACAGGCAGCGTGATGGGTGCTGATGCGAAAGCTCTGTCGTTATGCTGCGGTCACTGCGCTCAAGCTGCCGGGGCACTGCGCTCTCGCGGCCACAGGGGTGAGTGGAGGTGGTGACCCGTGCCGGACGACACTTCCTCACTGCGCTTCGAGATCCTGGGACGGCTGCGGGCCTGGCGCGGCGATCACGAGCTCGAGCTGGGCCCGGGCAAGCAGCGGGCGGTCCTGGCCGTCCTGCTGCTGAACGCCGGCCGGCCGGTGACCTCGACGGCGATCGTGGACGCGGTGTGGGGTGACGAGCCGCCCGACAACGGGGCCAACGTCGTCCAGAAGTACGTGGCCGGATTGCGCCGCGTGCTGGAGCCCGACCGCTCGCCCCGCGCCCCTTCGCGGCTGCTCGCGCTGACCGGCGCCGGCTACGTCCTGCACGTTCCGCCGGACGGCCTGGACGCCGAGGTCTTCCAGAACCGGGTACGGCACGCCCTGGCCGTCCGTTCGGGAGGCGGCGCGGCGGAGGCCGCCGCGAGGTTACGCGAGGCGCTGGCCATGTGGCGTGAGGAGGCGCTGGCGGGGCTCAGCGGCCCGGTGTTCGACGCGGCCAGGCGGCGGCTCGTCGAAGAGCGCGTGGCGGCCCTTGAGGCTTGCGCGGAGACCGAACTGGAGTTCGGGCAGCACGTGCGGCTCGTCCCGGAGCTGTTCCGGCTGGTCGCCGACTTCCCGCTCCGCGAGGGGCCGCGCTACCTGCTGATCCTGGCGCTCTACCGGTGCGGCAGGCAGGCCGAGGCGCTGGCCGCCTACCGGGACGCCCGCGCGTTCCTGGCCGAGGAGTTCGGCGTCGAGCCCGGCGAACGGCTCCAGAGCCTCCACATGGGCATCCTGCGCTCCGATCCGGCGCTGCTCGCCTGGGTGTCGGCGGACGACGACGGCACGGGCGGGGGTGCGGGCGTCGGCGTAGCCGCGGCCTTGCCTCCCGTGACGGCATCGCCGCAGCTCACCCGGCCTGTCGCCGCGCCCGTCCCGATGCTGGCGCCGTTGCACGGCTCCGTTCCGTACGGGACGATCCCGCGGGCGCTCCGGCTCCCCCTGGCGGTACGGATCATCGCGATCCTGACCCCGATCATCACGTGCGGAAGCCTGACCTGGGCACTGATCGCCGTGTTCGCCGGCCTGCGCCGCAGCCGCGCGCTCGCGCTGGCGTCGCTCGGCTACTTCCTGCTGTCGCTCGTCGAGTGGATCGCGCTGTTCCGGCTCGACCCCGAGCTGGCCGGTCCCTGGGACGTCCCGGCGACGGTCGCGGCCCTGATCACGCTGTTCGGAGGCAGCGTGCACGCCACGCTGCTGACGGCCGAGCCCTGGCCGCGGCACGGCGCCATGGCCGAGCCGGAACCCGCCGTGGTGGTCCTGATCGAACGCAGGACCCGCCGCGAGCAGGCGCGCGTCCTGCTGCTGCACCATCCGGCCATGGCCGCCGAGTTGCGCGTCGGCCGCCCCGACCTGCCCCGGACGTTCGACGACGGGGGCCTGATCGATGTCAACGCCGTACCCGAGCAGGTCCTCGCCGGGCTGCCCGGCCTCGATCCGTACTCCGCGAGGCTGATCGTGACCGTACGGCAGGCCCAGGGCCCGTACGCGTCCATCGACGACCTCGTCGGCCGGGGGATCGTCCCGGCGTACGTGATCTGGGCCCTGCACGAGATCCTCGTCGCCGTTCCACAGCCTGTGGACACTGTGGACACGCCCCACTGACAGCATGGAGAACCCCTGGCGCCACGTACGCGCGCCAGGGGCTCTCCGTGCTGCTCAGCCGCTCAGGGGCTGACCCGGTCGTTCAGGGTGAACGTCCTACTCGGCGGCCACCGGCTCCTTCTGGGGAGCGGCGCCTTCGCCCTTGATCGAACGGATCAGAAGCTGGGAGACGTCGACGACCTCCAGCGACTCCTTGGCCTCGCCCGAGTTCTTCTTCTCGTTGATCGCGTCGCCCAGCATGACCAGGCAGAACGGGCAGGCGGTGGAGACGGTGTCGGGATCGGTCGTCAGCGCCTCGTCCACCCGCTCGGTGTTGATCCGCTTGCCGATGCGCTCTTCCATCCACATCCGCGCGCCGCCGGCGCCGCAGCAGAAGCCGCGGTCCTTGTGCCGGTGCATCTCCTGCGTCTTGACGCCGGGCACCTTGGCCATGATGTCGCGCGGCTGCTTGTAGACCTTGTTGTGCCGGCCCAGGAAGCAGGGGTCGTGGTAGGTGATCTTCTCTTCGATCGGGGTGACCGGAGTGAGCTTGCCCTCCTCGACCAGGTGCGCGAGCAGCTGGGTGTGGTGGACGACCTCGTAGGTCCCGCCGATCTGCGGGTACTCGTTCGCCAGGGTGTTGAAGCAGTGCGGGCAGGTCGCCACGATCTTCTTCACGCCCGCGTCGTTCAGCGTCTCGACGTTCTGCTGGCCGAGCATCTGGAAGACGAACTCCATGCCCAGCCGGCGGGCCGGGTCACCGGTGCAGGCTTCCATCCCGCCGAGCACGGCGAACTTGACGCCCGCGATGTGCAGCAGCTCGGCGACGGCCTTGGTGGTCTTCTTGGCCCGGTCCTCCAGCGCGCCGGCGCAGCCGACCCAGAACAGGTACTCGGTGTCCTCGGGCATCTTGTCGTCGACCACAGTGACCTCGAAGTCCAGCTCCTGGGTCCAGTCCAGGCGCTTGGACTCCGACATCCCCCACGGGTTGCCCTTGTTCTCCAGGTTCTTCAGCATGACGCCGGCCTCGGACGGGAACGAGGACTCGATCATCACCTGGAAGCGGCGCATGTCCAGGATGTGGTCGATGTGCTCGATGTCCACCGGGCACTGCTCGACGCACGCACCGCAGTTGGTACACGACCACAGCACGTCGGGGTGGATGACCCCGTTCTCGCCGACCAGCTCCTTGTCCACCTGCATCTCGAGCTTCTGCTCGTCGGTGAACTTCTCGCGCTCTTCCTCGGAGGCCAGCATGTACGGCGCCTTGGCGAACGCGTGGTCGCGCAGCTCCAGCACCAGCATCTTCGGCGACAGCGGCTTGCCGGTGTTCCAGGCGGGGCACTGCGACTGGCAACGCCCGCACTCGGTGCAGGTGGCCATGTCGAGGAAGCCCTTCCAGGTGAAGTCCTCGATCTTGCCGCGGCCGAAGGTGTCCTCGTCGGGGTCGGCCTCCTCGAAGTCGAGGGGCTTGCCCTTGCTCATCATCGGCTGGGCCGCGCCCAGGCCGTCCGGGCGGCGCTTGAACATCACGTTCAGCGGCGCGATGAAGATGTGCAGGTGCTTGGAGTTCACGACGATGACCAGGAAGATCAGCGCGACCCCGATGTGCGCGAGCAGGAACCCGGCCTCCAGCGCGACCATCAGCCCCGTCTCCGGGGCGCCGATGTTCTTCAGCAGCTGGCCGGTGCCGTACGAGGCGTAGGCCGCCTTGCCGTACGCGAAGTTCTCGTTGGCGACCTCGAAGCCGCGGAACACGAACATCGTCCAGATCACGTGGAAGATCATGAACAGGATCAGCCACGCGCCGCCGTTGTGCGAGCCCTTGAACCGCGACTGCCGGTCCAGCCTCTTCGGCGAGTTCTTGATCCGGATGACCGCGAACACCAGCAGACCGGCCGCACAGGCCAGCGCGATGGTGTCCTGGACGAACCCGATCGGACCCCAGGTCTGCAGGAACGGGATGTGCGCGTGCAGCCCGAACAGCAACTGCACGGCCGCCTCGCCGTACACGGTGATCAGCAGGATGAACGCCCACATCACCGCGAAGTGCGCGGCGCCGGACACGGTCCACTTGAGCAGCTTGCGCTGCCCCATGACCTCGACGACCTGTCCCTCGATGTCGGCCTTGGGGTCACGCTTGACCTGAAGGACCCGTTCGGGATCCGGCTGGCCTATCTTGAACAGGTCCGCGAGGAACTTCACCCGCCGGCCGGCCAGCGCTAGCGCCACGGCCGCTCCGACGAGCCCAACGATCAACGTAACCGTGTACTGCAAGGTTCCGTCCTCCTGAGGTACGGGCGTCGGGTGTCAGCGTAGGGCTCGCGACCGAGCGCGTTTCATCCGGGTCCCGAATACTACTCGGTAGTAGCTTATCTGCCGTCCACGGTCCAGTGGGGTCCGGGATCATCGGCCTGAGATCGCTATTTATACGCCTGCCCGCACGATGAGAAAACATCCGGTCACTCACTGGGACACGAAACAACGAACACGGCGGGTCGCCGGTGCCGGCCCACACACCGGAATCGCCGACGGAACCTCTGCCGCCTGCCGCCTGCCGCCTGCCGCCTGCCGCCTGCCGCGACCGTACGGCAGCGCCCCATCACCACAGCGGTCCGGCGATCACTGCTCCCGGGCGCGCCCGCGCGACTGCATGCTCGTCCCGCCGGGACGGCACCGCAGTGATCGTCGGACCGCTGTGCCACGCGACCAGGCGCCTTCAGTCCACCGTCGGGCAGGAGCGACACGATGTGGTCATCGAGAAGAAACGCAAGCTTCGCGGCCGGGCTCCATCCCTCGCTCCACCACGTGTTCATCGACGGACGCTCGCGTAGCAGCGCGCACCCTGGCACGCGGCCGAGTGGCGGCATCTTCCCTATGGCTTTCCTAGATTGAAAGACTCCATGCGACCGGGAGCGCCTCCGGGCGCCGGATCGGCGTATCCCTGTTCCAGGATATCTCGTCCGCGGCAAGCCGCAGGCCCGGCATTTCCTGCGTCAGTTTCTCCAACGCCACATTGAGTTCCAGGCGTGCCAGGTGGGCGCCCAAGCAGAAGTGGACTCCTGACCCGAACGCCAGATGCGGGTTGGGCGTGCGTGCGAGGTCAATGCTGTGGGGATCGTCGAAAACGGCCGCGTCCCGGTTGGCGGCGTCATGTGCGACCAGGACGAGATCTTGTGCTTTCACCAGGACGCCGGCGAGTTCGACATCGCGTGCGGCGCGGCGGGGCTGTCCCGTCTCCATCCAACTGTTGGGGATGACCCGCAGCAATTCCTCAACGGCTGTGGGGATGAGGCCAGGGCTGGCGCAAAGCCGTTGGTAGAGGGTGGAGCCATCGGTGTCGTGAGTGGTCAGAAGTTTGTACACGCTGGCACCGATTGCGGCGGCCGTGGTCTCCCAACCGGCGATGACCAGGCTGGCGATCAGCAGCGCGGCCTCCTGCTTGTCGATGCCGTGGTGTTCGGCGTTGGCGACGGCGGCGGACACCACGTCCTGGCCGGGGTCACCGGAACGCTCGTCCATGAGGCGGGCGGCGTACCCGGCCATCTCGGCCATGGCGGTGGCGTTCTGGGCCGCACGGTCGGGACCGGTGGACAGCAGCATGTCGCCCCAGGCCCCGAATTGCTCGCGGCCCTCCTCAGGAGCGCCGAGGAGTTCGGCGATGGCATGGAGCGAGAGCGGCCAGGCGAGCAGGTCGACGAGATCGCCGGGTTCACCGGCCGCGATGAGCGCCTGGAGCCGGCGGTCGGCGAGAGCCTCGATCGCAGGCCGGAACCGGTCGATGCGGGGGCGCGTGAATTCACGATTGACCAGGCTTCGGAGCTTCTTGTGGTGGGGTCCGTCCTGAACGAGGATGAGCGGCGCCAGCCGGAGGAAAGGCAGAACGCCGTCGGCCGTTCCGCGCAGGAATGTGGAGTCGTCGCGATATACGCGCTGCGCGGTCTCGTGGTCACGCACCCACCATGCCCACGTGTCTTCCTGTCCGGCGGGGAGCATGACCTTGACAACCGGCCGACCGTCATATCCAGGATCCGCGGGCCTGGTCGGATCGGGTCCAGGGGCGAGTGGAAATGCCGGGCAACCGGAGGGGGGAATTTCAGACAGAGCCACGTCATCCTCATCGCGTATCAACGGATTCCCTCCGCTGCGTTCCTAGATCACCAGAGAGGGGATGGGCCTGTCAACCACCGCCAGGTGCGAAGTGCAGACCTTCGATTCACCCGTGGACAGAACGAGGGTAAGGCGCTATCGCTACACCCGGCGGCCGTCGAAACAGCCTCCCATCCCTCCTTTTTCGGGTGTCCGAATGGACACATGCGGACCGTAAATGAGACGGCGGAACTCCCGGACGATGGGGATATTGCGAGCTGGCAGCAGAAAACGCGTTCGGCGAGTCGCCGGTGCCAGGAGGTGGCACCGGCGACCCGCCAAGGCCTACTTACGGGAGGGCCGGGGGGGTCGGGGCCTGGTTCGTCCAGCCCGCGCCCAGGTAGAGCGTCTTCCGCTCCTTGCCCTTGCCGGTCTTGCCCGCCTTGCTGGCGACGCGTTCCGCCAGGACCTGCGAGGTGGCCGGGTCGATGATCAGGCGCGTCGCGGTCGACCCCGACGCGTGCGGGGCCACGATCGAGAACGCGACGCCCGTCCGGCCCCGCCCGTCCGTGGCCTTGCCCTCGGAACGGACGATCGGCATCCCCGCCAGCGCCCGGAACGCCGCGGCCCGTACCTGGGGCGACACCGGGGCGTTGGTGAGCAGGCTGACCAGCTTGCCGGCCGCGAACGCCTCCCGGACCTGCGCGTTCCCGGCCTCCAGCGACGCGCCGGAGCCGTCCGAGAGCGCGTGCTCGTCCGCCAGTGCGCGCAGCTTGTCCGGATCGGTGGGCAGGTTCCGCAGGTCCTCGAACGAGGGCTTGGAGCCCGCGATCGGAACGTGCAGGCCCGGCTTCCCGGCTATTTTCACCAGGTTTCCCTGACCCGGCTTGGTCTGGACGTACAGCTGCCGCTTGTCCACGGTGTCGCCGACCCCGAGACTCCACCGGGCCGGGGAACCGTCAAGCCGCCACGCCTTCTCGTCCGCCGGCGTCATCGGCTTGGCCCCCGCCGTGCGGTAGCCGGTCCAGCTCATCCCGTTCTTGGCGAGCCACGTCTCGCTGATGCGCGCGTCCTCGACCGTGTAGGGCCGCGCCTTCGGACCGACCTTCACCGGGATCAGGTGCACCAGCTTGACCCGCCAGAACTTCCCCGTGGCCGGGGCCTGCTCCGCCTTCACGGCGGCGGCGAGCAGGACCGTACGGGCGTCCAGGGCCTCCGGGGGCTGCTCGGGCCCTGTGGGGACGCCGCCCTGGCCGCTCGTCATCGTGGTGACGACCAGCGTCGCGGCGGCGGCCACTCCGACCAGCCCGAGCCCGCCCCAGACCGGCCGTACGCGACGCCTCGTACGCGCACGCGCGTCGACGCCGCCGGGTCCTCGCATGGCGCGGGCCAGCTCCGCGCCCCGCACGCCCGGGTCGACCGGTGCGTCCGGGTCCAGTTCGTGGGGACGGGCCTCCGCCAGCGTCCGCAGTACGTCTCGGCTCATGACATCTCCCTACTGACGATCCCGGCGCGGGAAGGAGCGGGCACTGCGGCTTCGTACGGCGTGCCCTCGACGGCTTGCATGAGCCGCTTGCGTGCCCGGTGCAGCCGTACGCGCAGCGTCGCGGCCGTACAGCCGACGACGCGGGCGGCCTCGCGGGGTGACAGGCCCTGCCAGGCGACCAGGATCAGGATCTCCCGGTCGCCTTCCGTGAGCGCGGCCATGGCGCGCAGCACGGCGAGCCGCTCGGCCACCCCTTCGGCGAAGTCGCGCTCCGCCGAGCGTTCCAGGCCGCTTTCCCAGCCGCGCAGTTCGGCCGTGAACGCGGCGCGGCGCGCCTCCTCGCGGTAGCGGTCGCGCATCACGTTGCGGGCGACGCCGATCAGCCAGGGCAGCGCCGGCTCGGGCATCTCCCCCAGCCGGCGCCACGCCACCGTGAACGTCTCGCTCACCACTTCGTCCGCGGCCTGCCGCCCCACGCGGCTGACCGCGTACGCCCACACGCGCTGCCGGCACGCGTCGTAGACCGCGGTGAAGCGTCCGGCGTCCCCGGACTCCCCGGGCTCTCCGACCTCATCGGTCATCGCCCGCCACCTCCGTCCGTCCCTCGCCTTGGTGTGTTGACACCAGGAAGTGGAACGAGAAGGCCGATCGTTACCGAGAACCTTGGGTGACTTCTAGAGCTTCGCTGATTTCTAGAGGTCCGTCGCTTCCAGAACTCCGCGTGACCTCTAGAGCTTCGGTGGCTTCTATGCCTGGACGCGTTCGAAGACGGCCGCGAGCCCCTGGCCGCCCCCGATGCACATGGTCTCCAGGCCGTACCGGACCTCGCGGCGCTCCATCTCGCGCGCCAGCGTCGCCAGGATGCGCGCACCCGTCGCGCCTACGGGATGCCCCAGCGAGATACCGGAACCGTTCACGTTGACCCGGTCGAAGTCGTTCTCCTTGAGGCCCCACTCGCGCGTGACGGCGAGCACCTGCGCGGCGAACGCCTCGTTCAGCTCGATGAGGTCGATGTCGGCCAGGGTGAGCCCGGCCCTCTCCAGGGCCTTGGCGGTCGCGGGCACCGGCCCGATCCCCATCGTGCGGGGCGGCACGCCCGCCTGCGCCCAGGAGACCAGCCGTACGAGCGGGCGCAGGCCCAGCTCGGCGGCGCGCTCGGGCGTGGTGACGATGCACACGGCGGCCGCGTCGTTCTGCCCGCTGGCGTTGCCGGCCGTCACGGTGGCCTTGTCGTCGTTCTTGCCGAGTACCGGACGCAGCTTGCCCAGGCTCTCCACGGTCGTCCCGGGACGCGGGTGCTCATCGGTGTCGACCACGGTGTCGCCCTTACGGGACCGTACGGTCACGGGCACGATCTCTTCAGCGAAGCGTCCGCTGCTCTGGGCGGCCACGGCCCGTTCGTGCGACATGACGGCGAGCCGGTCCTGCTCCTCGCGCGTGATGTCGTACTCGCGGCGCAGGTTCTCGGCGGTCTCCAGCATCCCCCCGGGAACGGGGTGGTTCGCGCCGCCCGCGGTGACCCGGCCCTTGGCGAGGGCGTCGTGCAGCTCAAGGCCCGTACCGCGGATCCCCCAGCGTGCCTCGGTCGTATAGAACGGCGCGTTGCTCATGCTCTCGGCGCCACCGGCGATCACCAGGTCGCTCGCGCCGGTCTGGACCTGCATGGCGGCGTTCAGAACGGCCTGCAGGCCCGAGCCGCAGCGCCGGTCGAGCTGGCTGCCGCCGACCTCGATCGGGAGCCCGGCGTCCAGCGCGGCCACCCGCCCGATGGCGGGGGCGTCGGAGTTGGGGTTGCACTGGCCGAGGATCACCTCGTCGACGGCTTCGCCCGGCAGCCCGGTGCGTTCCAGCAGGGCCCGGATCACGGTGGCCGCCAGATCCACCGGCTGCACCGTCTTGAACACCCCGCCGAACCGGCCGATCGGGGTCCGTACCGGCTCGCAGATCACCGCTTCGCGCATCATTCGCTCCTCAGCCTTGGCCACCTCCCGAGGATAGGCGCCCGGGTCCGATCTCCACTCAGACCGGATCACGCATGCAGTAAGAGGCGGCTCTACTTAATGTCGGGTGTGGGCAGGACCTCCTCGGCCACCGCGAGCACCGAACGCAGCGCCGCCGAGGGGTTGTCGGTACGCCAGGCCAGGGCCATCTCGAGCACGCTCGGCTCGCCCGCCAGGGGCCGGTAGACCATGCCCGGGATGCGGATGTGCTGGACCGACGACACCGTCAGCGTGACCCCGACCCCGGCGCCGACCAGCGCCATGATCGTGTACGAGTCGGGCGCCTCCTGGACGATCCGCGGCTGGAACCCGGCGGCCACGCACGCGTGGACGAGCGCGTCCCGTACCGCCGAGCCCCGCGTACCGGGAAACGTCACGAACGACTCCCCGGCCAGATCGGGCAGCCGGATCTCGTGATGGCGCGCCAGCGGATGCTCGGCGGGCAGCGCGGCGACCAGGAACTCGCGTTCGATCAGCCGCACCTCGACGCCCTCACGGTGCACCGGAAGCCGGACGAAGCCCAGGTCATCCGCGCCGTCGGCGACCTTCGCCAGCGCCTCGCCCGAGTACGTCTGGCCGCGCAGCACCAGCTCGATGCCGGGATGCCGGGCCCGTACGGCCTTGGTCAGCACCGGCAGGGTCTCGTGGCTGCTGGCCCCCGCGAACCCGATGCTCACCCGGCCGACCTCGCCCCGCCCGCCGGCCTGCGCGGCCCGCCGCGCGACGTCCAGGTCGGCCAGCACCTTCCGGGCCGGATCCAGGAACGCCTGCCCGGCCGACGTCAGCCGTACGGAGCGCGTGCTGCGCTCGAAGAGCTGGACGTCCAGTTCCTTCTCCAGCTGGCGGATCTGCTGGCTGAGCGGCGGCTGGGCGATGTGCAGCCGCGCGGCGGCCCGGCCGAAATGCAACTCCTCGGCCACGGCCACGAACCCGGCCAGATGACGGAACTCCATACCCTTGATTATGACGCGATACGTATGAATGAACGAGCCATCCGGTATCCACAGATCTTGAAAACCCTCCCCCGAATACGATTCCATCGAAGCGACCAGCGTGCCGGCCGGGTGGCGACCGGCACGACGACCGACGGAGACGGCAGGGCGACTGATGGAGCGGTGGACGGCCGGCGGCGCCGGGACGATCCGGGTGATCGGTACCGGTGTGATGGGACGCGGCATCGCCCAGCTCGCGGCGGCGGGCGGCCTGACGGTCGAGCTGGCCGACATGCGCAGCGAGGCGGTGGGCGCCGCCATCGACCATGTCGGCGCCATGTTCGGCAGGCTGGTGGCCAAGGGCCGGATGACCGCCGCCGAGGCCGAGGCCGCCACCGCGCGGCTCCGCCCGGTCGGCGACCCGCTGGCGCCCGCCACCGGCTGCGAACTGATCATCGAGGCCGTCCGCGAGGAGCTGGAGACCAAGCGCGAGCTGTTCGCCGCCCTGGAGAAGGTCTGCGGCGAGCGCACCGTGCTCGCGACCAACACCAGCTCCCTGTCGGTGACCGCGATCGCGTCCGTCCTGGCCGACCCGAGCCGCCTCGCCGGCCTGCACTTCTTCAACCCCGTCCCGCTGATGCGCCTGGTCGAGGTGATCCCCGGCGCCCGTACGGCCTCGTGGATCCCCGGCGCGCTGCTCGACCTCGTACGGCGCCTCGGCCACGAGCCCGTGCTCGCCCCCGACACCCCCGGCTTCCTGGTCAACCACGCCGGCCGCGGCCTGGTCACCGAGGCCCTGCAGATCCTCGCCGAATCCGTCGCCGATCCCGCCGGAGTCGACCGCATCGCCCGCGAGTCCCTCGGCCTCAAGATGGGCCCGTTCGAGCTGCTCGACCTGACCGGCCTGGACGTCTCGCACCCCGTCATGGAGAGCATCTCGGACGGCTTCTACGGGGATCCCCGGCTGCGCCCGTCCCGCATCACCCGTACCCGCGCGGACGCGGGCCTGTTCGGCCGCAAGACCGGCGAGGGCTTCTACCGCTACGTGGACGGCGCCAAGGAAGAGCTCTCCGATCCGCCCGTCCCGTCAGCGACGACCCGTCCCGTCTGGGTCCACGACTCCGAGGGTCTGCGCAGCCTCCTGCCGAATGTGGAAACCGGGGCCCGGCCCACTTCGGAGGCGATCGTGCTCGTCGCCCCGTACGGCCAGAGCGCGCTTGACTGCGCCCACGCGAACGGCCTCCCCGCCGAACGAACCCTTGGCGTCGACCCACTCGGCGACTTCCAGGGACGCCTCACGCTGTCCGTACACCCCGGCGTGGACCCGTCCGCAGGACAAGCCGCGCTGGCCACCCTCGCCGCTACGGGACGTTCCGTGACCGTCGTCCGGGACACGCCCGCCCCGGTGGCCCAACGGCTCCTGGCGTCCATCGTCAACGTCGCCTCCGCCATCGCGGAACAACGCCTGGCCCGTCCCCAGGACATCAACACGGCCGTACGACTCGGCCTGGGCTACCCGTACGGTCCCCTGGAGTGGGGTGACCGTGTGGGGGCCGCCACCATCCTCCGCATCCTCCGGGGCATGCACGACGCCACCGGAGATCCGCGCTACCGCCCAAGCCTCTGGCTGACCGAACGCGCCGCCCTGGGCCTCCCGCTCTCCGAACTCGGCACCGCCCCCACCGATCTGTTCTGAACGCGATCTCTTCCGAACGCGCCGATGAGTTTCCCTCCGCCCGCCGGTCTGACCAAGTGACGTTCACACCTGAGGGAGCGGAAATGGGCAAAGTCATCTACTCGATGAGCGCGTCACTCGACGGCTTCGTCGAGGATCCGGACGGCGGCATCGGGTTCACCACCCCGTCCGAGGAAGTCCACCAGACGTCGAACGACCTGGTGCGGAGCGCGTCGGCGTTCCTCTTCGGGCGGCGCCTGTACGAGGTGATGGAGGACCCCTGGAGGACGATCCACGCCCAGGACGACGCCTCTCCGGTCGAAGCCGAGTTCGCCCAGATCTATCTGGACACGCCGAGGTACGTCTTCTCCGACACCCTCGAAACCGTCCCCGAGGGCGTCACGATCGTCCGCAGCAAGGACGCGGTGGACGAGGTGGCGCGCCTCAAGAAGGAGACGGACGGCCCCCTCAACCTCGGCGGCCCCGAACTGGCCGCCTCCCTGCTGGATCAGATCGACGAGTTCTGGCTCTACCTGGCCCCCGTCCTGATCGGCGGCGGCAAGCCGTACTTCCCCAAGGGCAGGGACCTCAACCTGCGCCTCATCGACAGCCGCACGTTCGATTCAGGAACCGTCCGCCTCCGCTACGAACCGGCCTCTTAGGACCTTTCTCGGAGTACGGCGGGCCTTTCTCGGAGTACGGCTCAGTCCTCGATCTTGATGCCCAGCGCCGACGCCATGGCGGTCAGCAGGCCTGTGGCGTCGGCGCCGCTGACCGTCGCCCCGGCGAAGCTCTGGATGCCCGCGACCCCGCTGAGGTCGCAGCCGGAGAACCGCACCGCCTTCATCGTGGCGTGGCTGAACTGAGTCGCCACCAGCTTGCAGTTCTCGAACCGCACATTGGTCAGCTCGGCGTTCTGGAACGTGGCCTCGGAGAGGTTGCAGTCGCGGAACACCACGTCCCGCAGATTGCAGAACCGGAACCCGGCCAGGTCCGCTCGGCATCCGTCGAAGGTGACGTCCCGTACGACGCCCTCGACCATGTGCGTACCGGTCATCCGGCAGTTGGACACCGTGGCGTTGAGCATCCGTGACCCCGACAGCCGCAGATTGGCCAGGTCACAGCCCTTGAACGCCACGTCCCCGAATCCGGCCCGCCGCAGGCTCACCCCCGCGAACGCCGTGTCGGTGAACCGGCACCGCTCGAACTCCACGTCCTCGCTGCCGGCTCCCGACAGGTGGACCGCGCCGTACTCCAGCGACAGGTACTTGCCGTCATGGACCAGCTCGGTGTCGGCCTCGCCCGCCTCCGTCAGCGTCTTGGGGATCTTGGGAGCCTTGGGCTCCCTGGGCGGCCGGTTGACCGAGGTACGAGCAGGCATGCCCGCGACCCTACTAGCGCCCTGGCCACGCTTTGATCGCCTTCACGACCACCGATTTCGGCACCCAGGCACTCCTCGCGCGGTCATCGAAGCTGGTCGTCGACCGCCGTCGACAGACGTGCGGCGTCCTTGTCATCGTGGTCGCCGACGACGAGTGTGACCTTCTTGGCGCCGCGGTAGGCGGCCCTTCCCGGGGCCGGGGCCGGGGCGTCGATGAGGTCGATGATCGGGCGGACCGCGGCATCGGGACGCTGGCCCAGCAGCGTCCCGAAGATCGCGGCGCCGACCTTCATGCCCGTACCGACATCGCCGGCGAAGCTGGAACGGGCGAGCCGCGAGGGCCCCCACGTCACGTACGCCAGCTCCGGGTTGTCATCGGTGGCGAGAATGCCGAGCAACTCGTTGGCACGACGCTGCTGCGCGTTGGACCTGGCGAAGGTGAACCGCTCGTTCAGCTCAAGGTCATCGAAGTCGAGGGCATCGGCTCGCGCGCCCGGAACCGCCGTGTTCACCACGACCGGCCGCTCGGCCGCACCGAGAAGCGCGGCGAGTCCGGTGACGAGCAGGTACTTGGAGACGAAGAACAGCGTCCAGGACGCCTCACGCCCCTCGGCCGTGATGTGCCGGCGTTGCCGGATGAACGAGGCCGCCAGCACCAGCACGTCGATCCGCTCGCAATGCGCCAGTAGATGCTCGACGACGCGGCGGCTGTCGGCGACGAGCGACAGGTCTGCGGCCAGGAACTCCGCCCGCGACGCGGCTGAACGATCGTCACCGGTCACGCTCGCCACCAGCGCGTCGAACTTGGCCCGGCTCCGCCCGATCACCACGACCCGGTCGCCCGCCCTCAGGGAATGACGCGCCAGCGCCGCTCCCATGCCGTCGGTCCCGCCCGTGATCACGATCGTCCGCATGGCTTCCCCTCTACCGTTCCGGAACATGTGTTCCGGAAACAACCTAGCATCAACCGGAACGGAGGTTCCGCATCGCTATAGTGAGGGGGTGGCAGAGGATCGCAAGCAGCGCCGGGACGCCGCCGCCAACCGGGAACGGATCCTGACGGCCGCGGAGGAGGCCTTCCGGGCACGCGGCATGGCCGTGGACATGCGCGCCATCGCCGCCGCGGCCGGTGTCGGCATCGGCACCCTCTACCGGCACTTCCCCACCCGCGAGGACCTCGTGCAGGCCGTGACCGGCACCGACCTTGCCGACCTCGCCCAAGCGGCCCTGCCCGGACGGGTGACCGCGATCGCCGCTCTGCGCCAGTTCTTCACCGCGACGCTGACCCAGCTCACCGGCAACCAGGCGATGGTCGACCTGCTCGCCGCCGGCTCACCGTCCGACGCGGACCTCGAACGCTGCCTCGAACATCTCACCGAGATCGGCCGAGCGGCCGTCGACCGTTCCCGCACCGATCGCACCCTCGCCCCCGATGTGACCGCCAGCGACATCGCCTATCAACTTCTCGGCCTCATCCGCATCGCACAACTGCTCCCCGACTCCGGACCAGAGGCGGTCGGACACCACGTAGAACTCGCGCTACGCGGCCTGGCCACCAGATAGCACCCCGATACCCATCGGGCAGGCTCAGTGCCGCGGTCTCGGGTCGAGCAGGCGGCGGAGCGCGGTGGGGGTGTGGCCCAGGTGCTCGCGGACGGTACGGGTCAGGTGCGCCTGGTCGGAGAAGCCGAGATCGGCGGCCAGCCCGGCAAGGCCGCGCTCGCCGCGTTCGAGGCGCTCCATCACCTGGCCGACCCGGACCCGGTTGCGGTAGCGGGTCAGTGACACTCCCATCTCCCGGGAGAACACACGGCTCAACCGGTACGGCGAGACCTGCAGCAGCCCGGCCAGCGGGACGAGCCCCACCGCTTCCGGAGCCCCTTGGTTGATCGCCTCACGGGCGGCCGAGGCGAGCGCCTGGTCGGCGGGCCTCGATCGTCCAGGCGTGAGCCTTGCGGCAGCCGCGATCAGCCGGAGCAACTCCTCGGTGAGCGCGTAGTCGACGTCCCCGTCACCGGCGGCGGCGAGCAGGCGCCGGTGTGCCATGTCCACCCGCGCGTCCACGTACACCGTCGTCCGGTCCGTGCGGCCTTCCCAGAACCCCGCCGTGAAGTTCACCGACGTGCAGACATCTCCCCCAGCCGGATGCGCGAAGCGTTCCTCCTGGCCCGGCGCCCCCAGATAGCCCACCGTCGGATCCAGGTCGACGTCGATCCCGTCGGCGCTCCGCCGGAACCGTCCGCTCCGTACCAGCACCATCCGGTGGTCATCGCGTACGTCCGGCGCCGACCACCGGATGTGGTCGGCGCGGCAGGACACCGTGCGCACGGCGAACTCGGGCCGGACGACGAGGGGCGCGGCTGACAGCACGCCTCCGACGCTACGCCGGGGGACCGACGAAACGGCCCGCAAGGATCTTCAAGACCTCGGATGCCGCCGGGACCGAGGATTCACCCATGAACGCCATCGCCGAACCCACCGCGATCATCATCGACTGCGCCGACCCCAGGTCGCTCGCCGAGTTCTACCGGAAGGTCACCGGCTGGGAGATCACCGACAGCGACGACGACTCCGCCTACCTCGGCGAGGGCCCGATCCAGCTCGCCTTCCAGCGCGTCCCCGGCTACCAGGGACCGGGATGGCCCGACAAGGCCAAGCACGCCCACCTCGACTTCAAGGTCGCCGACCCGGACGTCGCCACCAAGGAACTGCTGGCCTTGGGCGCGACCAAGCCCGACTTCCAGCCCGGTGAGGGCGAGTGGACGGTCCTCACCGACCCCGAAGGACACCCTTTCTGCATCGCCGCGGGCTGAACGGGAGCACCCATGGCCTCCATCCACAAGGAATTCACCATCGACGCCGACCCGGAAAGCGTCTGGGCCGTCGTACGCGACTACGGCGCGGTGCACCACAGCCTCGCGCCCGGCTTCGCCGAAACCCACATCACCTCGGACACCCGCGTCGTCACGTTCGCCGACGGCACGATCGTCCACGAACGGCTCGTCGACCTCGACGAGGAGACCAGGCGCGTCGCGTACACGGTCGTCGGCGGCAGCCTTCACGCGTCCCACCACCACGCCTCGATGCAGGTCCTCGCCGAACCCGGAGGCCGTACCAGATTCATCTGGCACACCGACGTCCTTCCCGATGCCTTGGCCGCCCCGATCCGCGAGTTCGTCGAGCACGGCTCGGCGGCCATCCGCCAAGCCCTCGAATCCGGTACACCCACCCGTACGCACGCCGCGCCCTGACCGGACGCAGCATCGCCTTGGAGGAACGACTCAGCAGCC
This sequence comes from Actinomadura sp. 9N407, assembly GCF_044326315.1. Taxonomy (NCBI): domain Bacteria; kingdom Bacillati; phylum Actinomycetota; class Actinomycetes; order Streptosporangiales; family Thermomonosporaceae; genus Actinomadura; species Actinomadura sp. 9N407. Next base: position 27,372 of record NZ_JBIRAW010000050.1, read on the forward strand.
GTTCCTCCAAGGCCTCGTACACTTGTCCGAGGGCCGAAGACCAGCTACCACGTGTAGTTCGGCCGACGCGACAGCCGGCCCGCACGGCAGGGAGCAGTAGATGACATCCCATCTCGGGGCGCTGAACGACCTCACCGGTCCGCTCTACCCGCCAGACCTTCCCGCCCGGGCCTGACGTCCCGCACCCGCGCCCACACCCCATGAACCAGGCGTCAATGCCTTCGGCGAGCTTGACGGCGCATCCCGTCCACCTTCTGCCGGAAGACCTCTGGGGTGACGATCGGAGTACCGCGCCATGGCGACATGGAGATCAGGCCGACATCGTTGCTCACCACCAGCAAAGCCCCTACCTCGGCCGCCAGGTCAAGGATCAGGTTGTCCTCATGGTCGGAGCAGTCATGCACGGTACGAGGCGGGTCGATCACCTGGCCCTCACTGTGCTCAACGATCGCGACCAATGCCGTCAGGTAGTCCTCGGCCTGAGTCTCTTCCCACTTGAACAGCTCTACGAGGATTCGATCAACGTTGCCCAGAATGTGCGGAGAGAGCCATAGCGAGAACTCTGCCGCGTCGTTGGCAACGCCCATACAGTCCGCTGAAGCGTTGCCCGAGGTGGGCGGAGGCGAGGGCCAGGATCGGAACGGGCTGTTGCCCCCGACCACAGCCGTGACCAGAACGTTGATGTCGTACACCACGGGCGTCGGCACGATCAGGCGTTGCCCTTGCCCTTGAGGAATTCTCGGATCCGGTCGGGTACGTCGGCCGACTCGATCCCCAACTCAGCGGTGCGCTGCTGACCGTAGGACTGAAGGTCGCGCATCTGCTCCGCAAGCATGATCGACCTCATGACCCGGTAGGTCTCTCGCAGGTAGGCAGACCTGTTGCCGCCACCGAAGTAGTCGACGAGCTCGTCCAGTGTGGGCCGGTCCTCGGCTTGGACGGAGAAGCCGAGGGTCTGCGCCTGCGGTTTTCCATGACCTCGCGGCGCTCTCGCTTTGCGGTTCCGTGTCTCTGCAGCCATGGTCCAAGTGTACTTTGCTGCTCTTCAGATGCAAGAAGTTGCACTTCTTGCCCACGCAAGGCCTGTGACAGATCACTGACCGGTCGCAGGACGCTCATTCGTCGATGTGGCCGGGCGCGTCCATGTCGGGATCTGGTCTAGGGGTCCTCACCGCCGTTCGGGTCGTCTGTACCGTTGTGGGGGTGTCACCTCGCAGTCCAGGACGCGGCCTTCCACCGTCCCGATCAGCAGCCGGCCGTCCCGGTCGAGGCTCATCGACAGGGGTGCGCCCGGGATCCCCGCCCGCCACCGGACCGTCCCGTCGGCCGCATCGAGCGCGAGGATCTCACCGGATCTGAGCGCGGCATAGACGGTGTCGCCGTCCGCCTCCAGCGCGGTCACGATGAAGTCGCCTCGAAACAACCAGTCCACCGCCCCGTCCGGCAGCCGCCGCCGGACGATGTACTCGCTGTCGGCCATCCGCCCCCTCCGCGCCGCGAGGCCGCCCCCGTGCACCAGAGCCCCGTCCACGTGCACGGCGGGCCCGCCGAAGATGATCCGGTCGACCTTCGTTTCCCATTCGAGCGGGAACAGCCACCGGACCTCTCCATCGGGAACGCTGACGGACACGACCCACTTGTCGTCACTAGGGGAGGCGTCGTTGCGGCCTTGGAGGAAGTACAGTTCGCGGCTTTTCCGCACGCGCAAGACGTGCTGGCTGTTGACGTAGCGCCCCAGGACGATCCGGCCGTCCTGCACCCCCTCGGGGCTGACGAGCCGGGTCTGTGGCCGTTCCTGCTCGTATCGCGCGTCGCGCAGCGCCAACCACCCATCGGTGCGCGTCGTGAACATCGAGATCCCGATGTCGAGCGTTTCCAGGACGTTCCCGTCCGCGAGGTCGACGCGGAGGGCCGGCCCAGGAGTCCGCGTCCAGCGGCCCTTCACGAGGCGCCACCGCTCCGAGGTGTTGACCATGGCCGACCGCTCGTCCGGGGCGACCGCGATCTGCCGTCCGCCCGTCTCGTCCAGAACAGCCCACTCGCGTTCTCCCGAAGCCGACCAGGCCTCCAGGGCGGTTCCCTCCAGGACGGCCAGGACACGCCCGTCGGCCAGGCGCGCCACGTCCCATACCTGCCGCCGCCGCGTCCACCCGGGGAACAACTCCAGCAGCTCCGCCTCGGCCGTGCGCTGGACCGGCGCCTCGACCAGCGGCTCGTTGCCGGGAGGAAGGCTGACCGTGTGCTCATCTCCCCAGGCCCAGTCCCTTTCGAGGACGAACTCGTGGCCGTGAGTGTGCGCGTCATCCCAGTCCTCGCTGTGCGGAGCCACCAGCAGGCGCAGCGTTCGGTCGTCCAGCCACTCGACCAGGCGGACCTCCCGCTCCGCGTCGAGCATGGACCTGCTCCGCCCCGACTCCAGATCCACGAGCAGCAGCTCGCCGTTGAAGCAGTAGCCGCCGTCGTAGCCGCCCGTTCCCACCGCCGCAAGGGGCAGGCTCGGGTGGAAGGCGATCGATCTCACCGGCCATCGCAGCCGCAACAGGTGTTCCAGACGATGGTCGTCGGCCCAGTAGATCCCCAGGCGCCGCCCCTCCCACCACGCGTTGGAGGTCATGTCGCCGTGCCAGGTCAGCCAGCCCAGGTCCCCGCCGACCAGGGTCCAGACTCCGTTCGAGGCCACCACGTCCGGAGCGCCGATGTCGGCGAACGGCTCGTCCCCCAGAATCCTTCGCACGTTCAGGCCCACCAGAACACCTCACAGTCGCTGCGGCCCTCCATGGTCCCGACAAGGAGGCCGCCGCGCGACAGAACGAGCGACAGCGGCCGGTGCGCAAGTCGTGCTCGCCCCGGCGCATCGCGGGGCTGAGCCGATTCAGCCTTGCGGTGCCCTCATTGACCGCCGCAACCCCTGCCCTGAAGATGAGCCGATGACCGAAGATCAGATCATCGAGACGCTCCGCCGTTTGCCTGGTCTTCCGCCTCCTGCCGCACCGGAAGCGGTGGCCGATGCCGAACGGATCATCGGCTACCCGATACCGCCGCTGCTGCGCCGTTTGTACCTCGAGGTCGCCAACGGCGAGTTCGGCCCACGCGAGGGCATCCTCGCAGTGGACGACGGCAGCTACGAACACTCCGATGGATGGCTCGGCATTGTCGATGCGCACGGATCGTTCAACCACGACGGCTCTTACCCCGGGCTGGTGTGGCTGTTCGACTGGGGCTGCTTGATCTGGTCCGTCATCGACTTTCGCGATCCCGCCGGCCCCATGTGGGGCTGGGACCCCAACATCGACCCCGATGAAGACAGCACCCCCATTTTCTCGCAGAACATGAATTTCACTGAATGGCTGGGCAGGTCGCTCGACGGCAGCCTGGAGGAAGCTTTCGAAGAGAACGGGCTCTGGGGTTTCAGCTCCGAAGTAGGCTGAACACCTAGTTTGGGCTACCTGCTGGTCCAGGACACGCTTCAGTAAAATTCCCAAGCGAGACAGGGATCGGAGCTCGCGCGATTGGATTTGGGGCCACTTTCCGAACCGGCTCGCATCTCGCGATGGAAACGGCTCCGCTATACCAGGGCAAGCGTGCGACAGGTTGCGGGTTACTGGTGGATTCTCAGGTATTCATCGAGTGCCGCAGCGAGCTTGTCGTCCAGCTCAGGAGCAGTGTTGAACGTCCACTGGCGAACCAGCCCGAGGAAGTCGCTCAGCTGCTGTTGGGCCGTGATGAGCAGGCCGGGGAGTTCGTTGACGGGGATCTCGATTGACTGGGAACCAGCCTGATCGCTCTGTCTGAGCCGGATGACCTGATCGCCGTGTTCGAGCTGGGGCGTCGGGTCGTGCCCGAGCCAGAGGTCTTCTCCGCGGACGACGTCCCACCACTCGCGCCAGTTCTCCAGGCCAAAACAGCAACCGGGCGCGACCTGGACGTCAGTGCTGGTGTCGCGGAAACGTAACCCGCCCGGAGCTATCAGGGCTCCGGTCTCGGCCAGGCGCTCCTCCAGAAGGTCCGCTCTCAGTTCACCGGTGGGGCCGAGCGGAATCTCGTTGTAGCTGAAGATGACCGCCATGGCCGTCCCGACCTCGGCCGCCGACATCTGGCCGGAGAGCACCAGAAGGCCGCCGCCAGTGGACCCAGCGATCGGCCATGCCGTGAAGTCCATCGCGTCGTAGGTCTCCAGAACAACATCAACAGCCGCCATGTTCGTCAGTATCCAACTCCCGGAGGCGTCTCAGTCGACGGCGACCGCGGTGCAGCTTCCATCTCGAAGAGGTGAGTCAGATCCCGGCTTTCCTTCGTGGAGCCTCAATGCCCCAGCAGATCGCGGCGTTGACCGAGGTACCAGTCGGCCGTCTCGTCCAGGTCGATGGCCGCGCGGAGAAGCGACGTCTCGCCCGCCGCCGCTTCGGCCAGGACCTCACCGCGCGGCGAAACGATCATGCTGGGGCAGTGCTGCCGGGGATCGGCGACGTTGCAGGCGAGCACGAACCTCTGGTTCTCCGCAGCGCGGCTGATCAGGTGGCTGCGCCAGACACCGGGAGGCTCGGACGGGTTGGCCGCGTGGGTGAGATAGACGAACGCCTGCGCGCCCGCGTCGGCAAGGTGCGTCCACTGCTCGGGGAGAGCATTCCTTCGGGCAGCAGGACGATCTCACCCGCCCGCGCACCGGCCAGGACCTCGGCGATCACGCGCACATTCCGCTCGATGTCCCAGAGCACCGGGACCTGGCGACCACAATCGAGGACCGCAAGCTCACCCCTCAGAATTCCGCTTCCGGCCCGCCGTGGTCGCGGGACTCAAGCCAAGGTTCTCAAATACCGCCCGGCCGCGACGCCTCCGAGCCGGCGCTTTGGAACGGCGGTCCTACGGTGATGCTGTTACTGTTCCGCCGTGCTGAGCGACTTTGACTCGGAATGGACCAGTACGGTTGTCGGCGACCGACCGGCGTGGCGGCATGACTCGTCCGATCTGGTGTTCCGGCTGGTCCCAGGCGGTACGTTCCAGATGGGCCTGTCGGATGCCGAGGTGGCGGTGCTACAGGCGATCGCCGCCCGTGGCGAGGCCGATGACGGCATCGAGGCGTCGCTGGAACACATCGAGGCGATGCGTCCGGTTCGCTCGGTGACGGTCGGGCCGATCCTGATGGCGCGGCACCCGCTTACGGTGGCGCAGGTACGGCACTGGCTGGCCGACTACGAGGACGACTACGCCGACAATGACGGCAACGCCGCCCGCCTTGAGGACCACCTGGACGATCTGCTGGACGTGCTGCCGTTCCGGCTTCCCAGCGAGGCGGAGTGGGAGTACGCCGCGCGGGCCGGAACAACGACCCTGACATATCGGGGTGACCACGTCCCATCCGAAGCCGATCTGCTGGACCACTTCGTGGTGGAGGAACGCGTCCTCGCGGCCGAGAACGCGTTCGGGCTGGCGGCCATGGGTTCTCTGGGCGAGTTGTGCGCCGACACGTACGTGCCCGGGTACGCCGGAGCGCCGACCGATGCGGCGGCTCGTCGCAGCGGCGAGGTCCGGGTGATTCGAGGTGGCGCCGCGGACGTGAGTCCTTGGCAGGGATGCAACGAATGGCTGGCCATGCTGTCGGCCGCACGGGGCCCACTCGACATGTTCACCGCCGTCCGCCCGGTCCTCGACCTTCCGACCATGGCGCCTGCCCGGTAACTCCACCTTGTGCTGACGGTGCCGAAGACCCGGCGGACACACAACGGTCACGCGCGACTCAGGTCTGTTGGTAGACCGTTGCGGCAAGACCACAAGAGGCGTCGAGGAAGAGGTAGGTGGTGCCTTCGGCGATGATTTCGCCTTCCGGATCCTGTGCCTGCTCCAGCCCGATGTAGTCCATGGTTCGCGTGCAGACGGGGCAGGCGGGGTACTCCGCGTCGTCGATCCATCCGGGGTATCCGCCGATGGACGAGACGGTCATGTCCCAGCCGCCAACGGACATGTCGGGGGTCGTGAGGAGCTCTTTCGGCACCTTGCGAAGGGTGACGGGTGGGCTCAGGTCGTCGAGGATGCGGATGGGTTCCGCGGAGTGGTCGGAGAGCCTGGAACTGCCGTCGGGGCTTACCGTGGAGTAGACGGTCGTGTAGGCGTGACACCCCTGGCAGGTGACGATCCTGAGCCGACCGGACCAGCCGGTGTGGGCGAGCGCCTCCGCGACTCGCCGGTCACCGGTGTCGACGTCAATAACCGTCCACAGCGGGGCACGGCACCAGGTGCACTCGCCTTGGGCCGGGGGCTCCACCGTCCTGTCGGTATCAGGCTCCAGCGAGTAGGCGGTCTGCCCGCACAGTTCGCGGACACGGCCCTTTTCCAGGATCCAGCCGCCTTCCCGCATGTAGTCGGCCGGGCCGATGAAGAGTTCATCGGCGCCGGGTGGCGGTTGTTCCCGCCAGCGTCGGAACGCGCTCTCGGCGACGGGGCCCCGCGTGTGCGCCAGGATGAGCAGCAGCGAGTTCAGTTCCGATGCGCCATCGTCGATCATTGCGACGACGGCTCGTTGCAGGTCGTCGCCGGCCGTGCGGTAGAGCTTCACCGGGTACAGGACACCAGCGGCGAACAGGTCCGGCAGGTGCGGGGAGAGCAGTGACGGAGTCTCGTCCGCCAGCCGCTCGAGTTCGTACTCGGCCTCGGACTCCTCCGCCGCCGCGCGGACAATCAGATCTGTGATCACCCGCCGGATGCTAGCCGCTGACCCCCGGACGGCGTTCCTCGTTGACTCGTGGCGTGTTCGCCCCTGGCATCGCCCGTCGAGGCGAACACGCCACGAGTCAACGTAGGCGGCGACGCGGTCAGGGGCTTACTTCGCGACGAGTGTCGATCCCGCTGCCGTAGACGGGATCACGTCCGGGGACGTGGATTTCGTGGCTCGTCGCATGTGCGCGATAGAGCCGCAGCGCGGCATCCCCACTCAGCTCATGCGGCTGGAACCGCTTGGCGCCCGGACCAACGTTGGCGAACGCTTCGGCACAACATCGCGGCAGTTCGTCGTCGTTGACGATCGAGGCCTCGGCCGCGATGTAGACGGCGCTGCCATGGCCGACCTCCGCGGTCGAGTCGAAGATGACGATGGCGACCGCCGGTCGGACGGTGATGTTGATGGAGTGGTGCGCAGTCGGCGAGGACAACCAGTAGAAGGTCCGGTAGCCGACGTGGGTGAAGTACACGGGCGACACTCGCGGCCGATGATCGGACTCGGCCGTCCCAAGGGTGAGATAGCGGTTCCCATCGATGATGCTCCGCGCCATCTCGTCCAGGTCATCGGGCAGGCTCATGACACCCTCTCCTTCACGTCACCCGTCACCCGTCAGACGTTCGGCCAACCCGCCTTGACCTGGCGTACGAGGCCGGCGAAGGCAGCCGCTTCGATCGTGAGGTGACCCACCTCGGGCGCCTTGCTGTCACGAAGGCCGACGTTCCCGCCCAAATCCGCGACCTCGACACACTCGTTGCCCTGGGTGTTGCTGCGGCTGGACTTTCGCCAGACGAGGACTTTCACCTCATCGCCTCCATGGCCTTCTCGATCAACGTCCTACTATCCGCCCGAGACATCGCATCTGCCCCGATCCGGTCGAACCGTAGCGCAAACTCCTCAACCTCTGCGGTCTCCTGAGCCAGCCTCCCCCCACCAAAAGCTTCCAGGTAGGTCACCGTCTCAGAACGGGTTGATATGACCGTAAACGAGCCATCTAGTCCCATATGCGCACCTACCCGCCTTGGGACTACGCGTACCCATGCATTTGGCCTCCTGCTGAACTCCAGAAGGTGAGCGAGTTGAGCCCGCATGACGGCAGGCCCCCCGACCGGCTGATCCAGCACCGCCTCGTTGATCAGGGCCCAGATATCGGGGGCCTGAGCCAGCACCTCCTGGCGTGCCATGCGAGCTTCCACGGCAACGTCCACGTTCTGGAGACCACCTGCAACGAGGAGTGCTCGCGCATAGTCCGGCGTCTGCAGCAGTCCATGAACGACCGACAGTGTGTACGTCTTGATGATCTTTGCTCTGGCCTCGTACTGGACGAACGTCCGGAACCAGTGCGGATCATGGCCGGCCTCGGCGAACTTTCGGAGACGGGTGAAGTGGCCACCGGTGTCCCAGGCCAGGTCCAGTAGTTGGGTCTGACTCTTATTCGGCTTTCGGATGCCGCTTTCTAGGTTGTGTACCTGTTGTTTTGTGACGTTGATGATCTTGGCGACGTCGAGTTGCGTCATACCTCTGCACTCGCGGTACCTGCGCAGGTCAAAGGCCAACCAGGACCAGAGCGAGTCGTCCGGGTTCACGCCGGGGTGGGGAGCCACGTCAGCCTCCGGGGGTACACGGCATAAACGAATACTCCCCAGAGTAATCAAGTGAGCGCATTCTGTGTCCTGAACGACGGAAACGGAGGGTGGGACAGGAATGACCGAGACAAACACGACTTATCTGGCGGTGAACTGCGAACTGCGCGCGATCAGGGCCTCTGTGGTGCTCGCGCGTTCATTCGTTGCCGCGACGCTCCATTCCTGGGGCCTGGAACGGTGCCGGGAGGCCGCGCTGGCGATCACCAGCGAGCTGATGACGAATGCGGTCGAGGTCTCGGCGCCGGGCGGCATCGTACGGATCCACATGAGCCGCCGGCCCAATGGGTTGTGGCTGAAGATCCTGGACGGCGCGGCGGAACGGCAGCCGTTCAGGAGGCGGACCGTCACGTCCGTGGAGGCCGTCGACGCCGCCGAGTCCGAGTCGTTCGGCGGCTGGGGGCTCCAGCTCACCGAGTACTACGCCGAACGGGTCTGGACGGAACGGGCCGCCGAACGGGGCTGCAAGTGGGTATGCGCCGTCATCGACCTGGAGGGGTCCCGTTGACCCTAGGAGTCTGTGTACCGATCGCGGTCGGGATCCTGCTGGCCTTCGCCCTGGGCGTCCTCTTCGGATTGGCCGTCGGAACCGGTGACGGTGACCGCTGAGACTGGACCCGACCGTCCGCTACGGCGCGGAGTAGGACGGTCCTATCCGTCCTCTGGCAGGAGCTTGGTGAGAAGAGTGCGGAGTTCTTGAGCTCCGTCCTGGCCCAGGATGTCGTCGATGTCGCGCTCCATCCCGTCCAAGGCCTCACGCATCACGGGGATGCGGGCGTGGCCGAGATCGGTGAGCTGGAGGGCGTAGCGGCGCCGGTCGTGCGGGTCCTGGCCGCGGGACACGACGCCGGCCGTCACCAGTTCCTCGATGATCGACGCGGTGGCCGGTCCGGTGAGGTGCAGGTATCGGGCCAGTTGCTCTTGGGGGCACGGGCCGAGCTTGTCCAGGGCGGGCAGCACGGCGATGTGGCGGGTGCGCAGGCCATATGTGGCGAGCTGGTGATCCCCGAGGCGGCGCAGCCGGTAGTGGGCCTGAGCGATCAAGTGCTCGATGCTCTGGATGGCGGACGGCCCGTCGTCGGCGATGAGCTTGGTCAGCAGCACGGCGAGGCGCTGCCGTTCGGATGCGGTGAGGGCGCTGGTGAGCCGTGCGTCGCGTTCGGCGACGGCGTGGCGCATGCCGTCCAGTGCGGTACGGCCGGCCTCGGTCAGCGACAGCACGTAGGTGCGGCGGTTGGCCGGGTTGCGGGTACGGACGACATGGCCCGCGGCCTGGAGCCGATCGAGCACCCTGACCATGATCGTGCGGTTGATGCCGAGCCGGTGGGCGAGGTCCTGCTGCGAGGGGGCGTCCTCGTCGGCGAGGACGTCGAGCACCACGAACTCGCGCGACTGTTGCCCGTCCTGCATGGCATGGGCGGTGGTAGCGGTGAACACGCGGCGCAGCAGATGTCCGGTGGTCGCATGTAGCGGGCCGGACTCATCGTCGACGACGTTCCTTGCCTGTTCGGGCACGGGCCTCACCTCCTGGCGCGATGTTAGCAGTCTGATGATTGCGTCGATGATGGTTGCACCTGAATTAGTTGGGTTGTTGACAGTTGGGAACGTGCGGATCTAGTGTCCTGACACACCCTCGGGCCGAATGAATCCACTGGGAGCCAGAACATGATCAAGCCGTTCCGCATCGACATCCCCCAGGCCGACCTCGACGACCTGGCCGACCGGCTCTCCCGTACCCGCTGGCCCAACGAGGTCGCCGACGCCGGATGGGACTACGGCTTCCCGCTGGCGCGGCTCAAGGAACTGGCCGAGTACTGGCGTACCGGCTACGACTGGCGCGAGCACGAGGCCAGGCTCAACGAGCTTCCGCACTTCACCACCGAGATCGAGGGCCAGAACATCCACTTCGTGCACGTCCGGTCTGCAAAGCCGGACGCGCTCGCGCTGGTCCTCACCCACGGCTGGCCCGGTTCGTTCCTGGAGTTCCTCGAGGTGATCGAGCCGCTGTCGCGCGACTTCCACCTGGTGATCCCGTCCATCCCGGGGTACGGCTTCTCCGGGCCGACCCACGAGCGCGGCTGGGACATCGTCCGGATCGCGCGGGCCTGGGCCGAGCTGATGCGCCGGCTCGGGTACGAGCGGTACGGCGCGCAGGGCGGCGACTTCGGCTCGGGCATCTCAACGGCGCTCGGCGCGCTGGCACCCGAACAGGTCGTCGGGGTACACGTCAACTACCTGCCGACCCGGCCCGTCCCGGACGCCGGCATTGAACTGTCCGAGACGGACGAAGCCCGGCTCGACAAGGTCAGGCAGCTGATGGCGAACCGTCCGCCATACCAGGCTCTGCAGGTTCTCACCCCGCAGACCATCGGCTACGCGCTGACCGATTCGCCGGTCGGCCAGCTGGCCTGGATCGCCGAACGCTTCGCGCAGTGGACGGACCCGCGCTCGCAGATCAGTGACGACCGGATGCTCACCGACATCTCGCTGTACTGGCTGACCGCCACCGCGGCTTCCTCCGCGCGGCTGCACCACGATGCGAAGCTGGGGACCGAGCCGTGCCTGGTGCCGGTCGGCGTGGCGGTGTTCGCGCACGACATCACGCAGTCGGTGCGGCCACTGGCCGAGCGCCTGTACGACATCAGGCACTGGTCGGAGTTCGACCGGGGCGGCCACTTCGCCGCAATGGAGGTGCCGGAGCTCCTCGCCGAGGACATCCGGGACTTCTTCCTCACCCACGTGAAGCACGACTAGCTAGAGCTGGCCTGCCACCATCACACCGCCTTCGCCCCGCAACGTGGACGCCCCGGGCCGCCGCACCGACCGAAGTCTGGCCACATCTCGACCTAGGAGCGGCCGGCGGTCGACTTTGGACGGCTGCAGGCGAGGGAGGCGGGCTCCTACATTCAAGATCATGAATGTGGAGGCCCCCGGCCCGCCCCCTCTCCCGCGCCGAATGGCGCTGGTGGTGGCGCTGATGCTGCTGTCACCGATCTGCGCCGAATACCTCATCGGCTACGACCAGATCATCGGCCGACCGCTGGAGTTGCTCGGCGGCCTGCTCATCCTCGCCCCGCTGTACGGCACCGTCGCGGTACTGATCCGTGAGGCCGCCCGCCGTACCGGCAGGGGCTGGCCGACGATCGTGCTGCTGAGCGCGGCGTTCGGGCTCGTCCAAGCGGGACTGATCGACCAGAGCCTGTTCAATCCCGACTTCGTGGACGAGGCCTCCTGGGACCGCGACCGGCTACCGACCCACATCTCCGAACTGGGCCTCAGCGCCAAGTACCTCCTGGGCTTCGTCGCCGGCCACGTGATCTGGAGTTTCGGCGCCCCCATCGCGGTCATCGAAGCGTGCGCACCGCATTACGCCAAGCGTCCATGGCTGGGACGGGCCGGTATCACGACGATGATCGTGCTGTACGGCCTGGGCGCGGCGATCATCTTCAGGGAGCACACCAAGGACTTCATGGCCGACCCGGCGCAACTGGGCACCACCGCGGCGATCGCCGTACTGCTGGGCATCGCCGCGTTCGCCCTTCCGCGCCGGTCCGCACCCGCACCGGGCCGGGTTCCACCGCCGTGGCTGGTGGGATGCGGCGCCGTGGTGCTATGGGGCGCCAACCAGCTGGCCCCCGCGTCATGGACGGGGGTGACGCTGGCCGCCCTCGCCCTCACCCTCGCGGCCGGATGCCTGCTGCGGTCGTCGGATCGCCACGGCTGGAGCCACCGGCACGTCCTGGCGGCAGGCGGAGCCGCGCTCGTGGTCAACTCGGCCCTGGCCTTCGTGGTCGAGCCGCTCGGCGAAACGTCGTACGCGGCCAAATACGCGGTCAACACCGCCCTCTTGCTGGGCGTACTGCTCCTGCTCGCCCTCATCGACCACCGCCTGCGCCGCTCCCGGACCGTCGCACCGGCACGGAAGCCCTGAACATGCCATCGCACCCGAACGCTCCCGCGACACTGGCGCGGCCCCGGTCGGCGATGACGTACGAGAACCAGTGTGGGCGGCTACTTCTGCAGCCCGCCTGACGTCACGCTGCGTTTGGCTGCAATGTGACCACGAGCTCTGCATCAAGAGCTTGGGCCAGTCTCTCCAGAACACCGATGGTCGGTACACCGGCGCCTCCGGCCTCAAGACGTGACAGGGCCGACTGCGTCATGCCCGCTCGCCTGGCGACTTCGGTTTGGGATAGCCCGAGCGCCTTACGCCGGGTACGCACCACCTCACCAAGTTCATAGGCACGACGAGCGGCTTCGTATCCCTCGGCGACCGCATCAGGGCTGCGGGAGCGTCGCCACGTTCTGTGCTGTGTCTCCTCCATCCTGCTGTTCACCTCCTTACTGCTTATGGGTGCGATATGCCCACGGCCACTCACCGCCGGTCGTACTGATCGTGAGCCGGGCCATGGTTCGCTTCGCATTCTTTCTGGGCGGCGACCGCGCGTCCAACCTCGGCAGGCTCTGATCGCTTGGTCTTGCGGAACACTGTCAGCAGGACCACGCGACGACCAGGGGCGAGCCAGTAAGTGAGCCTCGTCTGCTGGCGGGACAAGTAGAACCTCAACTCGCGCACCTTGCCTTCAAGGTGCCGCGAGTACGGCTCACCAAGCGTCTCGGCGTTGTCGGCCAGGATGTCGGCGTAGAACTCCACGCGTCCATAGTCGTGATCTGAGAGGGAGTCGAGCCAGATCACGACCTCTGGCTCGACTTCGATCGTGTAGGGGATGGCCTGCACGTACCCAACATATATGCATGGTGTGCTATATGCAACTGGTGCTATACCCGGCGCGCATGGCGGCTCCGCCAGGGGTGCTGAGCTTGCACGGAAGAGGGAGTTGCCTGACGCGCTCTGATGGTGTCCCTAGTTCCAGGTATGTCCGGCTTCGTAGCCTCTGTCGGGACATCGGGGCTTTCTGTGGTGGGTGGTGATCGTAGAGTCATCGGTCGGCGCCGCCTATCGCTTTTGCGGTCGTGACCCCGCCCGTACGAGACAAAAACGCGATGGGTCTTGCGCGTGCCAGTGCTAGAACTCCTCATCTGCGGGACGGACACTTCACGCCATGCGGATCAAGGTGGCGGCGGCCGGGGCACTCGCGACGGTGATGGTCCTCGGTTCGGGAAATGCGGCGCATGCGGACGACGCTTGGCGGTCGGTGCCGCTCAACTGGACGTGGTCGGATCGCCGCCTCAACGATGTGGAAGCGGTCAGCGTCAAGGACGTCTGGGCGGTGGGCGGTCAGGGCAAGGTGTACGCCGCCATTCCCGGGGACCTCGGACGGCCGCCGATCGAGCTGGTCGACATCGGTGCCAAGCCGCTGCTCCAACGGTGGACGGGTACGAGGTGGACCAGTTTCTCGCCGCCGGGCATCCCCGGTGAGGGCGAGATCACCGAGGTCGAGGCCATCGCCGCGAACGACGTCTGGGTGTCCGGCTTCATCGGCTACCGGGACCCCACCGCCTATCTGGCCCATTGGGACGGCGCGAAATGGACCCAGGTCACCTCGCCGACGACCCGGTGGGGCGCGATGATGTGGGCCGATTCCAAGGGGCTCTGGCTCCGGGGCCAGAACGTCCTTCACCGTTTCGCCGACGGGAAGTGGACCGACCACGAGCTGAGCGGCAGGAGCATTCCCAGCGTTCTGCAAACGCCCTCGGGGCATCTGTACGCGTTCAGTGGCATGAAGGTGCATCACTGGGACGGCAACGCCTGGAGCAGCTTCGATCGGTTGCCGGACGACACGAGCAATTCGTTCGACAACTACTACACGACCGTCGGTGACGGGGAGTTGTGGGCCATCGCCCGCGGCGGAGAGGTGGGCACCGTCCCGGCCGTGCACCGCTGGACGGGTACGGAGTGGGCGCTGGTTCCCGTTCCCGAGAAGTACGCGAACAGCTGGTACCACCAGATCTACGACCTCGGCGGCCCCGTGATCCAGTTCGGGAAGCGGGCGACGGAGACCATCTACCAGTTGCGGTGGACCGGCACGGAGTGGACCGAGCTGATCGAGCCCACCACGTCCGTTCCGTCCGTTCCCGTGGTGGCGGGGGACGGCTCGATCTGGGCGGGCGGCAGCGGCGTCCATCGGCTGGTGGGCAAGACCTGGACTCCCGTGCAGACCTCCCTCACCGGATTCGTCCGGGCGACCCCCATGCCCGGCTCGAAGCACCTCTTCGCCTGGAGCCAGGACATGCAGGGCAATCTCGTCGCGGCCACGAACGCGCCGTAGGACGTGACCGATGCCCGGCCGGGAACGGCCGGGCATCGGGCCAGGGTCAGGGGTGGTGCGGGGACTCGTTCGTCCAGCCGGACCCCAGGACCAGCTCGCGGTCGAAGATGTCACCGGGGCGCATGCCGGTCATCGCGCCCTTGGGCTCGACCACGACCGTGCGGCCGGCAAGGATCTTGTACGTGCCGGGCTCCAGGATCAGCTGGTATTCGGTGCCGTCCCTGACGTCGCGCGCGGCCAGGCCGATCCCGGTACGGCCCTTGCCGTCGGTGACCTTGCCGATCGACCGGACGCCGGTAGTACCGGCGAGGCTCCGGAAGACGGCGGACCGGACGGCGGGCGGGGCGGCCTGCTCGGTGAGGAAGAAGAAGCCCATCTGGAGATCGTGCGCCGGGTCCGCCAGGCCAGGGGACGAGAAGTACTCCTTGAAGCGCTCCGGGTCGTCGGCTACGAGCCGTTCCTCGGCCGTCCAGTCGAGGCGGCGGCACTTCAGCGCCTTCCCGACATCGACGCCGTCCTTCTTCCGCACGGCGCAGAGCTTCTTCCCCATCTTGACGAGCCTCTTCTTGTCGGCCGGCGTGGTGCGGTCGGACGACCAGGCGCCGGATCCCGCACTGGCGGTCTTGCCCGGAACGGTGCTGATCGTGAACCAGGCGCCGTCCCCGAAGACGCGCATCCTCTCCGGCGAACCGGCCCTCTTCCAGGCGGCCTCGTCCCGCGGGGTCAGCGGGCGCGCGCCCAGGTCGCGGGTGGAGATGAGGTCGGAGTCGGAGTCGGAACGGGCCGTCCACCTGTCCCACTGCGTCTGGTACGTCAGGACCGTGAAGCCGTCCGCCCCCTTGCCTACGCGCCGTGCCTGGCCGCTGATGGTCTGGAGCCGCCAGTAGCGGCCGGACGGTTCCTTGGCGGCCTTCTCGGCGGCGGCGAGCAGGATCGTCCGCGCGGACGGAGCGGTCTCCGGCGCCACCGTTCCGCCGCCCCCCAACGAGGCGACGGCGACGGTGGCCGCGGTGCCCACGGCGAGCAGCCCGGAAGTCAGGGCCATCCAGCGGACAGGGTGGCGGCGCCGCGCCGCCGGAACGCCGTCCATGCTGAAGGCCCGCTCCAGGTCGCGCCGAGCGGGGTCCAGCTGTACGAAGGCCCGGTCGAGGTCGCGGGCGCGACGGGCGGGGTCGTCGGCGGGGTCCAGCTGTACGGGCCGGGCCGAAGCCAGGCGGCTCATCGCGTCGCGGGTCATCGGGTGGCCTCTCTTCCAGGAGTGAGCATGGACGCGGGATGCCCGGCCGGGCGCGGGCCGGGGGTGTCCAGGGCGTGCCGGAGACGGCGGCGGGCGCGGTGCAGCCGGACGAAGAAGGCGGCCTTGGAACAGCCGATCACCTTCGCCGCCTCGGCGGACGGCAGCCCGTGCCAGGCGACCAGGGTGAGCACCTCGCGGTCGCCGTCGGACAGGGCGGCCAGCGCGTTCAGTACCTCGGCGCGCTCGACCACCGCGTCACCGATGTCGCCCACTTCCGGCTCGCACCACGTGCGCAGCTCGGCGTCCAGCGCTTCGCGCCTGGCCTGGGCGCGGTACGACTCGTACAGCACGTTGCGGGCGATGCCGAGCAGCCAGGGCAGCTCGGCGTCCGGCAGGTCGCGCATCCTGCGCCACGCGACGCAGAACGTCTCGCCGGCGACCTCCTCGGCGGCCTGCCCGCCGGCCCGGCTCACGGCATACGCGAACACGCGCCCGTAGTGTTCGTCGTAGAGCGCCGTGAACCGGGCCCTGTCATCGGAGTCCGTCACGTCGAACCCTTCGTCCCGGGGATGTCATCACTGGGAAGTGATCGAGACGGCCCCCTTCTTACACTCCGGGACGAACCGGCTTACAGTCCGGAACGCACCGGCTGGTCAGGGGTGGTGCGACTGCTCGTCCGTCCAGCCCGCGTCGAGGACGAGCGTCCGGTTGTAGACGTCGCCGGGGCGCATTCCGGCCGCTTCGTCCCCGGCCTGGACCACGATGCTGCGGCCGGCGAGGATCTTGTACGTCTTCGGCTCCAGGATGAGCTGGAAGTCCATGCTCGCGGCGCCCTTCACCGGTGCGGTGCGGCGGGCGGAGAGGGCGATCCCGGTACGGCCCCGCTCGTCGGTCACCGTGCCGATCGTCCGGATACCGGAGGTACCGGCCAGGGTCCGGAAGACCTCCGCCCGTACCTCCGGCGACGCGGGCAGGTGGGTGAGGAAGGCGAACCCCGCCATGAGCGTCGCGGCGGGGTCGTCGTCGCGCTTGCCGGTGGGGAAGAGGAGCTCCTTGTAGCGTTCGGGGTCGCTCGCCAGTTCCGGGTCCGGCGTTCGCGTCCACTTGAGGAGCCCGCAGCTCAACCTCCGCCTCTCGGCCTCAACGGACCCCTTCTCCGGCAGGTCGGAGCAGGACTCCTCGACCCGCTTGCGCAGCTTCCTCTTCTCGGCCGGCGACGTGCGGGAGGAGACGGCCCACTGTGCGGGCGCCGCCTCACCAGGCGCTCTCTCGGCCGTTCTGCCCGGCACGGTGCTGAACGTGAGCCAGCGGCCGCCGGAACGTACGCGCATCGACTCCGGCGACCCGGCCTTCTTCCAGGCCGCCTCGTCCACCTTGGTCAGGGGGCGGGCACCCAGGTCACGGGCATAGAGCACGTCGGGATCGGAGAGGGAACGGGCCGTCCACCGATCCCACTGCTCCCGGGTGCCCAGGATCGTGTAGGCGCCGGCGCCTTTGCCGACGCGGTACGCCTGGGCGCTGACGGTCTGGAGCCGCCAGTAGCGGCCGGACGGTTCCTTGGCGGCCTTCTCGGCGGCGGCGAGCAGGATCGAGCGGGCGGACATGTCGGACTGCTGCGGCTGCGGTGTCCCCGTCCCGCCGCCTCCCAGCATGGCGATGGCCACGGCGGTCGCGGCGCCGACGGCGACCAGGCCGGTGAGGCCGAGTTGGAACCGTCCGATCAGGGGACGACGGGTCCGGGTGCGCCGGGTCCCGTGGCCGGAGATCTCCGACTCCAGCGCCTGGAGGGCCTCGCCGGTCGCCTCGGTGGACGGCGGCGCGGGCTCCTGGAGGAATTCGCGGACCATCTTCATCTCGTTCATGCCGTGGTCTCCTCGGTGATCAGCATCGGGTCGGCTCCGCCCAGCGCCTCGCGCAGCTTCCTTCGAGCCCGGTTCAGCCGGGACGCCACCGTGCCGTTCTTGAGGTCCAGTGCCGCCGCGACCTCGTCGTACGTGAAGTCCGCGAGGGCAACCAGGAGCAGGACGTCGCGGTCGCCGGGTGACAGCCGGCCCAGGGCCTTGGCCAGTTGCCCGCCGACTTCGGCCGCGCTCACCTGGGCGGTGACGCGTTCCTCGTGTCCCGGTACGGCGCCGTCCGCCGGTGTCCTGGCGACCGCGCGGTAGTGGCGCCGCTCGGCGCGCCGGTGCAGGCCGACGAGGTTGGTCGCGATCCCGTACAGCCATGGCCGTACGGCTCCTTTGGCCGGGTCGAAGCGGTCCCGGCGGCGGAACGCGGCCAGGAACGTCTCGGCGGCGATGTCGTCCGCCGCGTCGGTGCCGAGGCGCCGGGCGGCGTAGCGATGGATCTCGTCGAAGTGGCGGTGGAAGATCCCCGCGAACAGTTCGGGCTCCTGCCACGACCGCCGGATCAACTCGGCCTCTTCCGACTCCAAGGCGTGGCTCCGGCTCATGGGCGGCCCTGGGGCGCCGGTCGGCTCTGGCTCATGGGTGGCTCTGGCTCATGGGAGGTCCTTCGCGTGAGGGAGGCCGGTCACCTCGTTCTCATCCGTACCGATGGTTTGCCTTCACGTGGGGTGTCTTCGGGAACCGGAATAGGGGGCTCAGTCGTCCTGTTGAAGAGAACGTCAGCAAAGTTGAGTCTCCATGACTCAAGTGATTTGACAGCGAGAGAGCCTCGCGGCACTCTTGCCAACAGCAGACGCGACCCGCCGTACCTCGCCGAGCGGAGGCAGGCCGGGCCACATACGGAAGACGCAAGACCACCACGGAGGACGAGAGATCATGGCACGTGCGGTCGGAATCGACCTGGGGACGACCAACTCGGTCGTCGCGATCCTGGAGGGCGGGGAGCCCACGGTGATCGCCAACGCGGAGGGGTCACGTACCACTCCCTCGGTGGTGGCGTTCGCCAAGAACGGCGAGGTACTGGTCGGTGAGGTCGCCAAGCGGCAGGCCGTGACCAACGTGGACCGGACGATCCGTTCGGTCAAGCGTGAGATGGGCACCGACTGGAAGACCACGATCGACGGCAAGGACTTCACGCCGCAGCAGATCAGCGCGTTCGTCCTGCAGAAGCTGAAGAGGGACGCCGAGGCGTACCTGGGCGAGACGGTCACCGACGCGGTCGTCACCGTGCCGGCGTACTTCTCCGACCACCAGCGGCAGGCGACGAAGGAGGCCGGGCAGATCGCCGGCCTGAACGTCCTGCGCATCATCAACGAGCCGACCTCGGCGGCGCTGGCGTACCACCTGGAGAAGGAGAACGAGGCCACCATCCTGGTCTTCGACCTCGGTGGCGGTACGTTCGACGTCTCGCTGCTGGAAGTCGGCGACGGCGTGGTCGAGGTCAAGGCGACCTCCGGTGACAACCTCCTCGGTGGCGACGACTGGGACATGAAGGTCGTCGACTGGCTGGTGGAGAAGTTCAAGAACGCCAACGGCGTCGACCTGTCCAAGGACAAGATGGCGCTGCAGCGGCTGCGCGAGGCCGCGGAGAAGGCCAAGATCGAGCTGTCCTCGTCCAGCGAGACGCAGATCAACCTGCCCTACATCACCGCGTCCAGCGAGGGGCCGCTGCACCTGGACGAGAAGCTGACCCGGGGCGAGTTCCAGCGGCTGACCGCCGACCTGCTCGAGCGGACCAAGGCTCCGTTCAAGCAGGTGCTCAAGGACGCCGGGATCAGCGTGGACGGCATCCACCAGGTCGTGATGGTCGGCGGCTCCACCCGGATGCCCGCCGTGTCCGAGCTGGTCAAGGAGCTGACCGGGGGCAAGGACCCCAACAAGGGCGTCAACCCCGACGAGGTCGTCTCGATCGGCGCCAGCCTGCAGGCCGGCGTGCTCAAGGGCGAGGTCAAGGACGTCCTGCTGCTGGACGTGACCCCGCTGAGCCTGGGCATCGAGACCAAGGGCGGCATCTTCACCAAGATCATCGAGCGCAACACCACGATCCCGACCAAGCGCTCGGAGACCTTCACCACGGCCGACGACAACCAGCCGTCCGTGGAGATCCAGGTCTTCCAGGGCGAGCGCGAGATCGCGGCGTACAACAAGAAGCTCGGTACCTTCCAGCTCACCGGTCTGCCCCCGGCGCCGCGCGGCGTCCCGCAGATCGAGGTGACGTTCGACATCGACGCCAACGGCATCGTGAACGTCAGCGCGAAGGACCAGGGCACCGGCCGCGAGCAGTCGATGGTCATCACCGGCGGCTCGGCGCTGCCCAAGGACGACATCGACAAGATGATGCGCGAGGCCGAGGACTACGCCGAGGAGGACCGCAAGCGCAAGGAGGAGGCCGAGGTACGCAACCAGGCCGACACCCTGTCCTACTCGACCGAGAAGTTCCTGCGCGAGAACGACGACAAGGTCCCCGCCGACCTCAAGGCCGAGGTCGAGGAGGCCGTCGCCGAGGTCAAGAAGAACCTCGAGGGCACCGACATCGACGCGATCCGTACCAGCGCCGAGAAGCTCGCCACGACCAGCCAGAAGATGGGCGCGGCCATGTACGCCCAGAACCCTGAGGGCGCCCAGGCCGACGCCGGTCCGACGGCCGACGCGCAGGGCGGTGACGACACCCCGCAGGACGACGAGGTGGTCGACGCCGAGATCGTGGACGACGACAAGGACAAGAAGGACGGTGCCGCGTGACGACCCCTCCCGACAAGGGCGAGGGCGAGGAGCGCGAGGGCCCGGTGATCCGCGACAAGCGGCGCATCGATCCCGAGACGGGGCAGGTCCGGGAGCCGGCGGCGACGCCGGCCGCCCCGGGCCCGCCCCCGGGCGGTGCCGCCGCGTCCGGTGCCACGGCACCGGAGGCCGCGGATCCCCAGGCCGTCGAGCTCCAGGCCCGGCTCGACGAGCGCACCCTGGACCTGCAGCGGCTCAAGGCGGAGTACGACAACTACCGCCGGCGGGTCGAGCGGGACCGGGTCGCGGTCCGCGAGCAGGCCCTGGCCAACGTCCTGAACGAACTGCTTCCGATCCTGGACGACATCGGCCGGGCCCGTGACCACGAGGAACTGGTCGGCGGGTTCAAGTCGGTCGCCGAGACACTGGAGGCGATGACCGGCAAGCTCGGCCTGGAGCGGTACGGGGAGAAGGGCGAGCCCTTCGACCCGACCGTGCACGAGGCGCTGATGCACGGCTTCTCGCCGGACGTGACCGAGACCAGCGTCTCGGACGTCCTCCAGCCGGGTTACCGGATCGGCGAGCGGATCCTGCGGCCGGCCCGGGTCGCGGTGGCCGAGCCCGAGGCGGGCGGCGAAGTCCCCCCGGCCGAGGCCTGATCCGAACGAGGTGACTCCCCGGGGCGGCCCCGGCCGAGGCAAGGCCGGAGCCGCCCCGGGGAGCGAAACTTGAAGCAGGGCACGACGCAGGGCACGAGAGCAGGGCACGAGAAGAGGGAGAGCGGGGCGCCGTGAGCACCAAGGACTACCTGGAGAAGGACTACTACAAGGTCCTCGGTGTCACCAAGACCGCCTCACAGGACGAGATCAAGAAGTCGTACCGGAAGCTGGCGCGCAAGTACCACCCGGACGCCAACAAGGGCGACACCGACTCCGAGGACCGCTTCAAGGAGGTCTCCGAGGCGTACGACGTCCTCTCGGACGAGAAGCGCCGCAAGGAGTACGACTCGGTCCGGTCGATGCCCGGTGGTTTCCGGGGCGGCCGGCAGGGCGAGGGATTCGGCTTCGACCTGGGCGACCTGTTCGGGCAGCAGGGCGGCGGCGGTACCGCCGGTACGGGCGGCACCAGCGACCGGCTCGGCGACATCTTCGGCGGGCTGTTCAACCGAGGCGGCGGGGGCACCCGTACGACCACGGGAGCGCGCCGGGCACGCCGCGGCGCCGACGTCGAGACCGAGGTGACGCTGTCGTTCGGCCGGGCGCTGAACGGCGTGACCGTGCCGCTGAAGCTGACCAGCGAGGCCGGTTGCCCGAGTTGCCGCGGCACCGGCGCCAAGGCCGGGACCGTGCCCAGGGTCTGCCCCAACTGCGAGGGCACCGGGCACGAGACGCGCAACCTGGGCAACTTCGGGTTCCAGGAGCCGTGCCGCGAATGCCGCGGGCGCGGGCTGGTGGTGGACGACCCCTGCCCGACCTGCCACGGCAGCGGCCGCGCGACCGGGACCCGGACGATCCAGGCGCGGATCCCGGCGGGCGTCGCCGACGGCCAGAAGATCCGGCTCAAGGGCAAGGGCGCCCCGGGCGAGAACGGCGGCCCGGCCGGCGACCTGTACGTGAACATCAAGGTCAAGCCGCACAAGCTGTTCGGCCGCAGTGCCGACAACCTGACGCTGACCGTACCGGTGACGTTCCCGGAGGCCGCGCTCGGCGCGGAGATCAAGGTGCCGACGTTCCAGGGCCAGCCGGTGACGCTGCGGCTGCCCGAGGGCACGCCGAACGGCCGGACGCTCCGGGTCCGTGGCCGGGGCGCTCCCCGGCGCGACGGCACCAAGGGCGATCTGCTGGTGACGGTGGACGTCCAGATACCGCAGAAGCTCGACGACCAGACGCGCGAGGCCCTGGAGCGCCTCCGTGCCGCCGACTCCGGTGAGGATCTGCGCAGCGAGCTGCTCCAGCAGGCACGGGAGGAGTGAGGCGGGGTGAGCCATGATGAGCAGAGACCCCTTCGGTGACGACACGCCGGTCTATGTGATCTCGGTGGCCGCCCAGCTGTCCGGCCTGCATCCGCAGACGCTGCGCACCTACGACCGGCTGGGGCTGGTCTGCCCGGGCCGTACGGCGGGGCGGGGCCGCCGCTACTCGATGCGCGACATCGTGATGCTCCGCGAGATCCAGCGGCTCTCCCAGGAGGAGGGCATCAACCTGTCGGGCATCAAGCACATCCTGGAGCTGCAGCGCGACAACGTCATGCTCCGCGACGAGCTCGGCAAGGCGCACGCGGCTCTGGACGAGCTGGCCAACGAGCTCGAATCGACGCGGGCCGTCGCGGCACGCCTGGCTCAGCAGCGGCGGCGCGGTGACGCGGCCGGGGCTCCGGGCGTGCCGGGCGCCGATCTGGTGCCGATCCGCCGCACCAGCGTCGTGGTGTGGCAGGAACGCGACCGGAAGCAGGACTGACGGGGGAACGTGATGGACTACAAGCTGACGCAGAAGAGCCAGGAGGCGGTGTCGGTCGCGGTCCGCCGCACGGCGGCCGAGGGGCACCCCCAGGTGGAGCCCCAGCACCTGCTGGTGGCGCTGATCAGCCAGCCCGAGGGCACGGCCGTCCCGCTGCTGGAGGCCGTCGGCGCCGACTGGCAGGCGATCCGCCGCCGCGCCGAGGAGCAGCTGGCGGCCCAGCCGAAGGCGGCGGGCTCGACCGTCGCCTCGCCGCAGATGGCGCGGCAGACGATCGTGGCGATCAACACCGCGGCCAACCGGGCCAAGCAGCTGGAGGACGAGTACGTCTCGACCGAGCACCTGCTGGTCGGCCTGGCCACCGACGGCGGTCCGGCCGCGGGCCTGCTCAAGGAGTACGGGGCGACGCCGCAGGCACTGCTGGAGGCGTTCGAGAAGGTCCGCGGCCATGCCCGGGTGACCAGCGAGAACCCCGAGGACACGTACCAGGCCCTGGAGAAGTACGGCGTCGACCTGACCGCCGCCGCGCGCGAGGGCCGCCTCGACCCGGTGATCGGCCGCGACGCCCAGATCCGCCGCGTCGTCCAGGTGCTGTCGCGGCGTACCAAGAACAACCCGGTGCTGATCGGCGAGCCCGGCGTCGGCAAGACCGCCGTCGTCGAGGGGCTGGCCCAGCGGATCGTCGCCGGTGACGTCCCCGAGTCGCTGCGCGGCAAGCGGCTGGTCTCGCTGGACCTCAGCGCGATGGTTGCGGGCGCCAAGTACCGGGGCGAGTTCGAGGAGCGGCTCAAGGCCGTCCTGAACGAGATCAAGCAGAGCAACGGCCAGGTCGTCACGTTCATCGACGAGCTGCACACCGTCGTCGGCGCGGGCGCGGCCGAGGGCGCGATGGACGCCGGCAACATGCTCAAGCCGATGCTGGCCCGCGGCGAGCTGCGGATGATCGGCGCGACGACGCTGGACGAGTACCGCGAGCGGATCGAGAAGGACGCCGCCCTGGAGCGCCGGTTCCAGCAGGTCATGGTGGGCGAGCCGTCCGTCGAGGACACGATCGCGATCCTGCGCGGGCTCAAGGGCCGGTACGAGGCGCACCACAAGGTCCAGATCAACGACTCGGCCCTGGTCGCCGCCGCCACCCTGTCCGACCGCTACATCACCTCGCGGTTCCTGCCCGACAAGGCCATCGACCTGGTGGACGAGTCGGCCTCCCGGCTCCGGATGGAGATCGACTCGCGTCCCGTCGAGATCGACGAGCTGCAGCGCTCGGTCGACCGCCTCAAGATGGAGGAGATGGCGATCGGCAAGGAGACCGACGAGGCGTCTAAGCAGCGCCTCGAACGCCTCCGCCGCGACCTCGCCGACCGCCAGGAGCAGCTGAACGCCCTGGTCGGACGGTGGGAGCAGGAGAAGGCCGGGCTGAACCGGGTCGGCGAGATCAAGGAGCGGATCGACCAGCTCCGCGGCGAGGCCGAGCGCGCCCAGCGCGACGGCGACCTGGAGACCTCCGCCCGCCTCTCGTACGGCGAGATCCCGGCCCTGGAGAAGCAGCTGCACGAGGCGGCCGAGCAGGCCGACGACGAGAACCGCGACGCCATGGTCAAGGAGGAGGTCGGCCCGGACGACGTCGCCGACGTGGTGGAGTCCTGGACGGGCATCCCCGCCGGCCGCCTCCTCGAAGGCGAGACGGCCAAGCTGCTGCGGATGGAGGACGATCTCGGCCACCGCCTGATCGGCCAGGAGACCGCCGTCCGTACCGTCTCGGACGCGGTCCGCCGCGCCCGCGCGGGCGTCTCCGACCCCGACCGCCCGACCGGCTCGTTCCTGTTCCTCGGCCCCACCGGCGTCGGCAAGACCGAGCTGGCCAAGGCCCTGGCGGAGTTCCTGTTCGACGACGAGCGGGCGATCACCCGGATCGACATGAGCGAGTACTCCGAGAAGCACTCGGTGGCCCGCCTCGTCGGTGCCCCTCCCGGCTACGTCGGCTACGAGGAGGGCGGCCAGCTCACCGAGTCCGTACGGCGCCGCCCGTACAGTGCCGTCCTGCTGGACGAGGTCGAGAAGGCCCACCCGGAGGTGTTCGACATCCTCCTGCAGGTCCTCGACGACGGCCGCCTCACCGACGGCCAGGGCCGTACGGTCGACTTCCGGAACACGATCCTGATCCTCACGTCCAACCTCGGATCGCAGTTCCTGGTCGACCCGACGCTGGAGAACGGCGCCAAGAAGGAAGCCGTCATGAACGCCGTGCGCGCCGCGTTCAAGCCGGAGTTCCTCAACCGCCTGGACGACGTCATCCTCTTCGACGCCCTCTCCACCAGCGAGCTGACCCGGATCGTCGACCTCCAGGTCGAGCGCCTCGCGCTCCGCCTCGCCGACCGCCGGCTCACCCTCACGGTGACGGAGGCGGCGCGCGAGTGGCTGGCCATGACCGGCTACGACCCGCTGTACGGGGCCCGGCCGCTGCGCCGCCTCGTCCAGACGGCCATCGGCGACAAGCTGGCCCGCGCGCTGCTGTCCGGCGAGATCCGCGACGGTGACGAGGTGGTCGTCGACCTCGACGAGGCCGCCGACGCCCTGACCGTCACCCCGTCCCACGGCCTCGACTCCCAAGGGCCCGACCTCACCAAGTGATCCCCGGGCGGGGTCAGCGCCTGCCGGTGTTCCAGAAGCGGTACTCGTGGTCCTTGACGTAGTCGGCGCGCGTCCAGGCGCCGGAGGTCAGGGACTGTACGTGCCATCCGCGCTGGCCACGGTCACGCAGCCGGGGCCAGGCGTTCTCGCCGCCGCCGTTGGGGTCGCCGGTGGCGGCGAAGCGCACCCAGGCGCCGATCACCCGGTCACCGAGCCGGGCCTGCCGGGGCGTCAGCTCGTCGAACAGGGCCAGGTCGAACATGTACGGCAGTTCGGCCATGTGCTGGGCGGCGGCGGGGAAGCTCGGCGCCGGGTAGCCCTTGAACCAGGGGGTGTCCTGCTCGGCGAACTCGTACATCCGGGTGGGAGTCCAGCGTGACAGCGCGCGGGCGGTGTCGAGGGTCGGTGCCGACCAGACCGAGTCGGTCTTCACCTTCGCCAGCGTCCGTCCGGCCGAGGCACCGAGCGGGTAGCGCTTCAGTACGGCGTGGGCCCGCGTGCCGTGCTCCTTCCTGATCTCGCGCTCGTACTCCTGGGCCGGCATGGGTTCGCCGGTCGCCAGCTCCTGGCCGAGGATCATCCCGTTCTCCTCGTCGTGGTTGACGCCGATGAGGACGGGGACCCGGTTGAAGCGGCCCGTGCGCAGAGCCTCGTCGACCGGGAGCGGCAGCTCGGGCGTACCGCTGACCGGGCGCGGCTCACGGTCGGTGCCGTAGGCCTCCAGAAGCTTCTCGATCCCGACGTTGCGCAGGCACTCCGCCACGTCGGCGTGCTTCGCGCACCCCGCATTCTTGATCACATCCACGGCTTCGGCGTCGGCCTCGGCCCTGGTACGGGAGGCGTTGCCGGGAGTGTCGCAAGGGGAGCTCTGCAGGATCGCCCGCTGGAACAGCCCCGCGGACGCCGGGGACGCCAGATGGCCGCAGACGCCGAAGCCGCCGCCGGACTGGCCCATGATCGTCACATTGCCCGCGTCGCCGCCGAACGCCCCGATGTTCCGGCGCACCCAGCCGAGCGCCGCGCGCTGATCGTCCAGCGCGAGACCGCCCGACTCCTTCAGGGACGGGTGGGTCAGGAAGCTGGTGACGCCCAGGCGGTAGTTCATCGACACCACGACGGCACCACCACGGGCGAGCCGATCCGGGCCGTACAGGTCGCCCATCCCGTACATCATGCTGCCGCCGTGGATCCACACGATGACCGGCGACTTCCCGCGCTTGCCCGCCGGCGCGGTGACGTTGACGTTCAGGCAGTCCTCGTCGGTACTGGGCTTGCCGATCGGGTATCCGGCGGGCTGCGCGCACACCTTGCCGGGCGCGGTGGCGTCCCGTACACCGGTCCACGCGGCGGCCGGGCGCGGCCGGTCGAAGCGGGCGGCCGTGGCGTACGGGATGCCCTGGAACGACCGCACCCCCGACCCCACCGTGCCGCGTACGGCGCCCTTCGCGGTGACCACGACCGAGGGGTCGGGAGCCGCCTGGACGGCGGACGCGAACGGTACGAGCAGCGCGGACAGCGCAAGCCCCAGGCCCAACGGCGCGATCTTCTTCATGTCCTTCTCCCAGTTGGTCAGGCCCTGCTGGTCAGGGCCCTATTGGCCAGACCTTGTCGATCAAGCGACGAGCAGGACTCTAACCAGGATTTGCACGATCGCGCAAGACGAACGCCTAAGACGTTCGCCTAAGGCGTCCGTGCCAATCCGGTGGTAGGTTGCCGCGTATGGGAAACCGCGAGGACCTGCTCGCCGGCGCCAAGCGGTGCCTGCGCGAGAAGGGCTACGACCGCACCAGCGTCCGCGACATCGCCACCACGGCGGGGGTGAGCATGGCCGCGATCGGCTACCACTACGGGTCGCGGGAGGCGCTGCTCAGCCAGGCGCTGTTCGGCCTCCTGGACGAGTGGGGCGACAGCCTCGGCCGCGCGCTCGCTCCCGGAGCCGGAGACGACGCCGTGCGCGGCTTCGAGCGCATGTGGGACGGGCTGATCGAGCAGTTCGCCGAGCATCCGGACCTGTGGCTGGCCACGGTCGAGCTGTTCATGCAGGCGCAGCGGCAGCCCGAGCTACGCGAGCAGCTCGCGGACGGGATCGATCAGGGATGGCGCGGCATGGCCGCGATCCTGGAGAGCGTCCCGGAGGAGGCGGTCACCGAACGTTCCGCCCGGACCCTCGGGATGATCCAGACGGCGCTGCTGTCGGGCGTGATGATCCAGTGCCTCAGCGCTCCCCCGGGCTCCGCCCCCACCTCGGCCGACGTGCTGGAAGGACTGCGGGCGATGGCGAAGCTCATCGAACCCGCCTGACCGGCGCCGCCTCACACGGCTAGGGAGTCTGATCGGCCGGGGTGCAGTCCGGTCCGTCGCGCCACAGTTCGCCGGCGGAGCCGGCGGCGAGGTGGTCGGCGTACAGGCCGACCTTCCAATGGATGACGTCCAGCGCTTCCTGCAGGTCGGCCATCTGCCGCCGCACCTTCTCCTCGTGCCGGCGCAGAATCTCGTACCGTTCGGCCTCGTTGCCCGGGCCCTCCCGGACGAGCTCCGCGTACCGGCGGATATCCGGCAGTGACATCCCCGAGGAGCGCAGCTTCGTGCAGACCTGCAGCCAGCCGACCGCCTGCTCGGTGAACTCGCGCCGCCCCGCGCCGTTGCGCCGTACGGGTGTGACGAACAGTCCCTCCTGCTCGTAGAACCGCAGCGTGTGCGTCGACAAGCCGGTCCGCGCGCTGACCTCGCCGATGGTCAGCATCGTCCCTGGAGCAGTGGTCATGCGGCCCAGTATAGGAATTTGACTTCGAGTCGACTCGAACTCGTACCGTCGGGCGACGCACCGATGGAAGGAAGCACCGTGGCCAGAACATGGTTCATCACCGGCACCTCGTCGGGATTCGGACGGCTGCTCACCGAGCAGTTGCTCGCGCGCGGCGATCGGGTCGCCGCGACGCTGCGCAAGCCCGAGGCCCTCGACGACCTTCGCGCCGCTCACCGCGACCGGCTCTGGGTGGCACGGCTCGACGTCACCGACGCCGACCAGGTGCGGTACGTCGTGGACGAGGCGTTCGCCGCCCTCGGCACGATCGACGTGGTCGTCAACAACGCCGGGTACGGTCTGTTCGCCTCGGTCGAGGAGACCACGGACGAGCAGATCCGGCAGGTGCTCGACACCAACCTGCTCGGCTCGATCCACGTCGTACGCGCCGTACTGCCCCACCTGCGCGCGCAGGGACACGGCCGCATCCTGCAGGTCTCCAGCGCGGGCGGCCAGGTGGCGTACCCGAACTTCGGCTACTACCACGCGTCGAAATGGGGCATCGAAGGCTTCTGCGAGGCCGTCGCCCGAGAGATCGAGCCGTTCGGTATCGGCCTCACCATCGTCGAGCCGGGGGCGACACCGACCGGGTTCGGTGCCGCACTGGCCACCGCACCGGTCATGGCGGAGTACGACCAGGGACCGGCAGGCGATACCAGGCGAGCCGTCGCGGACGGGACGTTCCCGCTGGCCAACGCCCCGGAGAAGATCGCCCGCGCGATGATCGACCTCGTCGACCGCAAGGAGGTCCCGTTGCGGCTGCCGCTCGGAACCGACACGTACCACGACGTGCGCGCGGCACTCGTCGCGCGCCTTGCCGAGCACGACGAGCACCGCGAGACCGCGCTGTCCGTCGTTCGCGACGACCTCAAAAAAAGCGGAGTAGCTCAGTGAGCACTCATTAAGGCTGACCCACCTGCTGCTACGGCTTCTGGTAGAGCTCGTACAGGGCCTCGTAATCGGCGTTCTCGAACGTACCGCTCTCCACGTACACGTCGAGGGCGTCGAGGATGGCGTGCCACCCGACGGTGTAGTCGGTCACGGCCGACGAGCGCAGCGGACGGTGCAGCAGCACCAGGACGGTGCCGCCGTCCTCGGCGCGCAGCTCCCAGCGCACGATCGCGCGCGGCTCGCCCGGCCAGGTCCACGAGTGCTCCAGCACCTTGCCGGGCTCGACCGCCAGGACCTCCCCGTCGGCCCGGCCCTCGTCCCCGAAGTCATAGACCACCGCCCCGCCGACCTCGGCCTCGATCCGTACCCCGGGAATCCACGTCGCCTGCTGGTCGGGATCGACGAGCGCCTGCCAGACACGTTCAGGTGGATGGGGGAGGCGCCGTTCGAAGCGGATACGCCACATGCCGTCGGGGCCCTCGGTCAGGGTGCCGCGCCGGGTGTCGTTCATGGGTCCTCATTTCCGAGGTCGTCCAGGTGCGATGCCAGCGAGTCCAGGCGCCGCGCCCAGTTGTCGCGGGTGTGCTCGATCCAGCCGGTGATCTCGTTCAGCGGCGCCGGGTCGAGCCGGTAGAGCCGGCGTTGCGCGTCGCCCCGCCTGCTCACCAGCCCGGCCTCGCGCAGCACGCGCAGATGCCGGGACACCGCCGGACGGCTGATCCCGAACTCGGCGGCCAGCTCACCGGCGCTCCGTTCCCGTACGGCCACCAGCCCCAGCAGGCGGCGCCGGTGCGGATCGGCCAGTGCCTCGAACACGCTCTGGCTCATGGCTCCTTTGTAACCTATGGGCTACATAAGCAGCAAGCCATGTAGCGGGGAGCCGCCGAGTGTTACGGCGGCTCGCGATGGACGGAAAAGGCTCAGGGCCGTCAGACCGGGTGGTCTGACGGCCCTGTTCGGCCCTTTCATGGTCAGGACTTGTTGAAGGTGTTCTTGGCCCAGAGGTAGGAGATGAGGGCGATGGCGGTGCACCAGGCGGTGGCGATGGCGGCGCTGCTGCCGATGGGGTTGCCCATGAGGAGGCCGCGGATCGTTTCCATGATGGGGGTGAAGGGCTGGTATTCGGCGAACCAGCGCAGGGCGGTGGGCATGGAGTCGGTGGGGACGAAGCCGCTGCCGAGAAAGGGCAGCAGGATCAGGGGCATCGGGGCGTTGCTGGCGGCCTCGGGGGTGGAGGACTTCAGGCCGAGGGCGACCGAGAGCCAGGTGATGGCCACGGCGAACAGGGTGAGGAGTCCGGCGGTGGCCAGCCACTCCACGGCGGTGGCGTTCGGGCGGAAGCCGATCGCCACGGCGATGGCGATCAGGACGACCATGCCGAGGAGTTGCTGGATGACGCTGCCGACCACGTGGCCGGTCAGGACCGAGGCCCGGGAGATCCGCATGGTGCGGAAGCGGGCGATGATGCCCTCGGTCATGTCGGTGGCGACCATGACCGCGGTTCCGGTGGCGGCCGTGGCGGCCGCCATGAGCAGGATGCCGGGGACGATGTAGGCGATGTAGGTGTCGCGGCCGCCGCCGAGGCCGGCGCCGAGGGTGCCGCCGAAGACGTAGACGAACAGCAGCAGCAGGATGACGGGTGTCACGATCAGCTGAATGGTCATGGACGGGTAGCGCAGCATCCGCTTGAGCTGGCGGCGGACCATGGTGGACGAGTCGCGTGCGGCGAGGGTGAGGGTGCTCATCGGGTGATCTCCTGCTTCTGGCCGGTGAGGGTGAGGAAGACGTCGTCGAGGTCGGGGGTGTGGACGCTCATCTCGGCGACGTCGATGGAGCGTTCGTCCAGCAGGGTGAGCAGTTCGCGGACCGCGCGGACACCGCCGTCGCTGGGCACCTGCAGGGTGAGCGCTTCGGGGTCGGTGGCTCCGACCCCGACCAGGTCACGGGCCGCGTCCAGCAGCTTGGTGTCGGTGAAGGTGAGCTGGATGTGGCCGCCGGGGATGAGCCGCTTGAGTTCTTCGGCGGTGCCTTCGGCGATGAGGCGTCCGTGGTCCAGGAGGGCGATGCGGTCGGCGAGTTCGTCGGCTTCTTCCAGGTACTGGGTGGTGAGGAAGATGGTGACGCCGGTGGAGACCAGGTCGCGGACGATCTGCCACATGGAGCGGCGGCTGCGCGGGTCCAGGCCGGTGGTGGGTTCGTCGAGGAAGATCAGGCGGGGGTCGCCGACCAGGGTCATCGCCAGGTCCAGCCGGCGCTGCATGCCGCCGGAGTAGGTCGCGGCGGTCTTGCCGCCGGCCTCGACCAGGTCGAATCGCTCGAGTAGTTCCTTGGCCTTGTGCTTGCCGTCGCGGCGGGACAGGTGGTGCAGGTCGGCCATCAGCAGCAGGTTCTCCTCGCCTGTGAGGAGCTTGTCGACCGCCGAGTACTGACCGGTGACCCCGATAGCGCCACGCACATCATCGGGCTTGCGGGCCAGGTCATGGCCGGCGACCTGGATGGTGCCGCCGTCGGCCGGGGTCAGGGTGGACAGGATCTGCACGGTGGTGGTCTTACCGGCACCGTTCGGGCCGAGCAGGGAGAAGATCGTTCCCTCGGGGACGGCCAGATCGATGCCGTCCAGCACGACCTTGTCGCCGTCCTTGCCCGGATAGGACTTGCGCAACCCGATCGCTGCGATGGCCAGAGTGGTCATGGTGGTGCTCCCTTGGGGGCGTGGGGGTGGCGGCTGTGGGTCAGAGGCTGTGGGCGGTGATGTCGCCGTAGGCGGTGGTGGCCTGGATGTTCAGGTCGGCGGTGCCGTCGTTCTTGAGGTTGTTGGTGATGCGGCCGCGGGTGGTGCCGGCGTCCAGGGAGGCCGAGACTCCGGTGGCCGCGCCGACGGTGATGTCGCCGGCCTGGGTGTTCAGCACGACCCGGCCGCCCATGGCCTCGGTGATGCGGATGTCGCCCTTGGCGGTGGTGATCTCGGCGGGGCCGCCCAACCGGCCGATCTCGATGTCGCCGGCCTGGGTGGTCAGGGTCAGGGCGGCGGTCTCGTCGATCTTGATATCGCCGTGCGCGCTGTCCAGGGCGACGTCGCCGAACCGTCCCACGCCGCGGAACTCGGCGCTGGCGGTCTTGGCCTCCAGCCGGGACCCGGCGGGCAGCTGGACGGTCACCTCCACGTACCCGGAGGCACCCAGGATCTGGCGGCTGTCGGGGCCCTGGATCCGCAGGACACCGTCGGCGTACTCGACCGTGGTCTGCTCGGCGGCCTTCACGTCGCGGCCCTTGGCGGCGTTGGCGGGCAGCACCTCCACCGTGGTGTCGGCGCGGTCGGCGGCGATGAACCGGACCCGCCCGGCGGGGATCTCCAGAACGGCGGTGACCGGGGCGGCGGTGGCGAACTTCTCCATGGGGTGCTCCCTGACTCGTTGCTTGCGACTCGTTGTTTCGTACAACGCAAAAGCTACGTTGCTTTCCAAGTCTCGGCAACAAGAGCGTTGCGAACGCAACACATTTATGCAGGTCGCAGGCAGTAAATTGTTGCAACGGACCTGAAGCGTAACGCAACACTGGCGACTCTTCGTTGCAATGCACTGAAGGTTAACGCTAGGGTGGAGGCCTCGACGAGCACGGAGGAGACCGCGATGCCGGGAGGCAGACTCACCCAGCAGGACCGCCAGCAGATCGCCCTGGGGCTGGCCGACGGGCTCGCCTACGCGGAGATCGCGAGACGTCTCGATCGTCCGACCTCGACGATCACGCGCGAGGTGATGCGCAACGGCGGTCCCACCGGCTACCGCTCCGACCTGGCCCACCGCGCCACCGAACGCCGCACCCAGCGGCGCAGGCCCGCCTCGTCCCAAGGAGCGGCGGTGGTCCCCCAGCCGCATGGCCGCGACGCCGAGGCCGTACGCGAGTACGAGGAGACGTTCACCACCGTCATGATGGCCTCGGGCCTGCCCAAGATGATGGCCCGGGTGCTGGTCTGCCTCTACACGACCGACTCCGGCAGTCTCACCGCGGCCGAACTCGCCCAGCACCTCCAGGTCAGCCCGGCGACCATCTCCAAGGCGATCACGTTCCTGGACGGCCAGGGCCTCGTCCAGCGGGCGGCCGGCGAACGCCGCCGCGAACGCTACTTCGTCGACGACGACCTCTGGTACCGGTCGATGATCGCCAGCATCCAGGCCAACGCCCAGCTCGTCGAGACCGCACGGCAGGGCGTCGCCGTTCTCGGCTCCGGTACCCCGGCCGCCGTCCGCCTGGAGAACGTCGCCCGCTTCCTCGACTTCGTCGGCGAAAGCATGGAACGCGCCGCACAGCAAGCCCGCGAGGTCCTCTCCACCAAACCCGAAGCGACCCCGGACGACGGCGACAGCCCCACTCCTTGACCGCGCTCTCCCCGTTGACTCGTGGCGTGTTCGCCCCTGGCATCGCCCGGCGAGGCGAACACGCCACGAGTCAACGCAAGGCGGCGATGCCGAGCACA
>NZ_JBIRAW010000051.1:0-58051 GCF_044326315.1 Actinomadura sp. 9N407
TGTTCGCCTGTTCGCGGGGATTGAAAGGCGAACACGCCACGAGTCGACGGAGTATCACGGGGCGGGCTCGAAGGGGACGCCGAGTGCGGCCAGGAAGGCGCCGGCGGCCGGTGCGGGCCGGAAGCGGCTCCACACCAGGTACTCGACCCGGGTCGGCGCCTCGCGGACCTTCAGGACCCGGAGGTCGGGGACCTGCGGCACGAACGCGGCGGGCAGCATCCCGATGCCCAGGCCCTCCCGGATCATGCGCGCCATGAAGTCGACGGCGGTCACCTCGAACGCGACCACGCGGCGGATCCCGGCCGCCGCGAACGCCCCGTCCGACTGGGCGCGGCCCGCCGTACCAGCGGGGAAGTCGACGAACGTCTCCTCCCCGAGCCGTTCCAGGTCCGTCTCGTCCTGCCCGGCGAGAGGATGCCCGGGGCCGACGACCGCGACGAGTTCGCCGCGCGCCAGCTCGTGGCTCCGGACCCCCTTGGGACGGGTGTCCTGCGGCAGGCCGAGGAACGCCACGTCCAGGGTGCCCTGCCCGACCTGCTCGGCCAGTGCCTCGCTCCCGCCCACCCGCAGCGTGATCCGTACGCCGGGATGCCGCAGGCGGAAGTCCTTCATCGCCTTGGGCAGATCCACCGCCGCGACCGTCGGGATGGCGCCGATCGCGAGCCGTCCACGGATCTCGCCCGCCGCCGCGGCCACCTCCGCGCGCGCCCGATCCGCCGCTTCGAGGGCCTGCCGGGCGGCGGGCAGGAACGCCTCCCCGGCCGGGGTCAGCCGGACCCGGCGGCTCGTCCGGTCGAACAGCCGCGCGCCCAGCTCCCGTTCGAGCCGGGCGATCTGATGGCTCAGCGCCGACTGGACGACCAGGCAGTGTTCGGCCGCCCGGGTGAAGTTCCCGATCTCGGCCACGGCCACCACGTACCGCATCTGCTGCAGGTCCACGCGATCCATCTTGTATCACGATCGTTCTGATGACAAACATGTGTTGGACTCATGAATGCCGATCGACCAGGCTCTTTCTCATGACGCAGACACTCGAAGTCACGCAGGCAGCCGAAGTCACGCAGGCAGCCGAGGTCACGCAGGCAGTCGAACGGCCACTTCAGACCGCCAAGCCGGCGCTCGGTCGCGGGCTGCTCCTCCTGATGTCCGTGGCCACCGGCCTGTCGGTCGCGGGGAACTACTTCGCCCAGCCCCTGCTCGACCTGATGGGACGCGAGCTGCGGCTCAGCACCACCATGGCCGCGCTGATCGTCACGGCCGCCCAGGTCGGCTACGCGCTCGGCCTGATGCTGCTGGTCCCCTTGGGCGACCTGGTGGAACGGCGCCGCCTGGCCGTGAGCCTCTTCGGCGCCACGGCGGCCTTCCTGGTCCTGACGGCGCTGGCCCCCAACGGCTCGATCCTGCTGCTGGGAACCGCGCTCACCGCGCTGACCTCGGTCGCGGCCCAGGTCGTGGTCCCGTACGCGGTCACGCTCGCGGCCCCCGAACAGCGCGGCCGTGTCGTCGGCACCGTGATGACGGGCCTCCTCCTAGGCGCCCTGCTGGCCCGTACGGCCTCGGGCGCGCTGTCCGAACTCGGCGGCTGGCGAACGGTCTACTGGGTGAACGCGGTCCTGATGATCGTGGTGGCCGTCCTCCTCCGGCGCCACCTGCCGAAGCTGCACACCCCGGCCGGGCTGCGCTACCCCGCGCTGCTGCGCTCGACCTTCGCGCTGTTCCGCACCGAGCCCCTGCTCCGCTGGCGCGCGGGCATCGCCGCCCTCTCGCTCGCCTCGTTCAACGTGCTCTGGACGGCCGTGACCTTCCTGCTCGCGGGCACCTACGGCTGGTCCGAGGGCGCGATCGGGCTGTTCGGCCTGGTGGGCGTCGCCGGGGCGCTGTCCACCCTGGCCGCCGGCCGGCTGGCCGACCGCGGCTTCGTCCAGTGGCTCACCGGCGCCGGCACCGCGCTGCTGGCCCTGTCCTGGCTCGCCGTCGGCGCGGGCGGCGCGTCCATGTGGTGGCTCATCGGCGGCGTCCTCGTCCTGAACGTGGCGCAGTCGTCCCTGCTCAACGCCAACCAGAACGTCATCTACGCGCTGCGTCCCGAGATCCGCAACCGGCTGAACTCCGCGTTCATGACGGCCTTCTTCGCGGGCGGCGCCACCGGCTCTGCCCTCACCTCGATCGTCTGGGTGAGCGCCGGCTGGACGGGCGTGAGCGTCCTGGGCGGCTCGCTCGCCACCGGAACCTTCGTCCTCTGGGTCCTCGAACGCGTCCGTACCCACGCCTGATCCTGCAGCCTGCACGTCACCCGAGAGCCTGAGAGAGACCGCTATGCGCATCACCGTGTTCGGAGCCACTGGCAACGTCGGACGCCGACTGGTCACCGAGGCCCGTGCCCGTGGCCATGAGGTCACCGCCGTTTCGCGAACGCCCAACCCCGGGACCCGTACGGGCGACGCCGCCAACATCGACGACGTCATCGCGTTGAGCGCCGGCCAGGACATCGTCATCAGCGCGACCCGTCCCGGTGCGGGCCGCGAGAAGGACCTCGTCACCACCACGGAGTCGCTGCTGGCCGGTCTCCGCCGTACCGGCGTCCGCCTCCTGCTGGTCGGCGGATCCGCCACCCTGACCGACCCGTCCACCGGGACCCTGGTGGTCGACGCTCCGGACTTCCCCGCGTCCTGGCGTCCCATCGCGCTGGCCTGCGCCGCCCAGCTCGACGTGGTCCGGACCGAAACGGCCGTGGACTGGGCGTACGTGAGCCCGCCCGCGCTCATCGAGCCCGGCAACCGCACCGGCCGGTACCGCCTGGGCGCCGATGAACTCGTGGTGGACGCCGACGGCAACTCGGCCATCTCCATGGAGGACTTCGCCGTGGCCCTCCTGGACGAGGCCGAGCGCCCCAAGCACCACCGCACCCGTTTCACCGTCGGGTGGTAGAGGTGGAGGCATGAAGGGGTTCGCGCGGCGGGAGTTCCAGCTGGTGCTGCTCCGCCGGATGGCGGACTACCAGCCGGATCTGGTGGCGGCGGCCGCCGGTTCGCTGGGGGCGTCGCGGACGGAGATGCGCGAGGTGAACGCCCGGTGGCAGCGGCTGGTCCGGTCACGCGCCTTTCCGAACGGGCGCCGCCGCCTCGCGGTGGTGCTGGGGCCGCCGGCGAACGAGGAGATCCGGCGGTTCGGTGACGTCGAGTGCGAGATCGCGCAGTGGCCGCTCTGGCTCTGGCCCGACCTGCGGTACGAGGCGATGACCGCACCGGACGGCACGATCATGCAGGAATGGCTGGTCAGGGCCCCGGACGTACCGGTCCCCGGGCTGGAGACCGTCGACGACCTCGCGCCGTGGTCGTGCGTCGTGGGGGACATGGACCGGCTGTTCGCGCCGGTGGAACATGCGCCGGGCGAGGTCCCCAGCCGGTGGCA
Organism: Actinomadura sp. 9N407; assembly: GCF_044326315.1. NCBI lineage: Bacteria > Bacillati > Actinomycetota > Actinomycetes > Streptosporangiales > Thermomonosporaceae > Actinomadura > Actinomadura sp. 9N407. The sequence continues at coordinate 3,412 of NZ_JBIRAW010000051.1, forward strand.
CGTGGGGTTCGCCGCCGAGGGGTCGGCGTACATGGCGCACTTCGTGTGGGGGCTGCTGCAGGCGGTGGAAGTGACCGGATCCGGTCGCCGTGGCCGTCTTGACTGAGGAGCGCCGCAGGAAGGCGGCCTGACTTCCGGTTCCGACAGGTTTCTGACCCGGTGGGCAGAGTGGACGCTCTGTAGTGTCGGGTGGTTCGTCCCGTCTTGACCACATCCGCTGTCTGGAGAGTTCATGGGACCTCAGGCCCGTCCGTACGTCATCGACCCCAACGGCAAGGACATCCAGGCCGAGGCCGACCGGCTTCGGGAACGCGGGACCGCGACGCGAGTGGAGCTGCCCGGCGGGGTGGTGGCCTGGGCGGTGACCGAGCAGGAGCCGCTGCGACGGCTGCTGGCGGACCCGCGCGTGTCCAAGGACGCCGACCAGCACTGGCCCGCCTGGATCGACGGGGACGTCCCGCCGGACTGGCCGCTCGCGCTGTGGGTGTCGGTACGCAACATGTTCACCGCGTACGGCGGCGACCACCGGCGGCTGCGCTCGCTGGTGTCCAAGGCCTTCACGCCCCGCCACGTGGCCGCGATGCGGCCGGGGATCGAGGAGATCGTCGGCGGGCTGCTCGACGGGCTGGCCGCCTCCCCTGACGGTACGGCCGACCTGCGCGAGGGCTTCGCCTACCCGCTGCCGATCGAGGTGATCTGCCGGCTCTTCGGGATCCCCGAGGAGACGCGCCCGGCCCTGCGCCGGTGCGTGGACGGGGTGTTCAACACGTCCCTGACGCCGGAGGAGTCGGTCGCCAACCAGCAGGAGCTGTACGCGATTCTGGTGGAACTGGTCGCCCGCAAGCGCGAGGTGCCCGGCGACGACATGGCCAGCGGCCTCGTCATGGCGCGGGACGACGACGGCTCGCGGCTGAGCGAGACCGAGATGGTCGACACGCTGATCCTGATGATCTCGGCCGGGCACGAGACGACGGTGAACCTGCTCGACCACGCGATCACGGCCCTGCTCACCCATCCCGCGCAGCGCGCGCTGATCCGTACCCGAGACGACCTGTGGGGCGAGGTGATCGAGGAGACGCTGCGCTGGCAGGCACCGGTCGCCAACCTCCCGCTGCGGTACGCGACGGAGGACATCGCGATCGAGGGCGCCGGGCCGGACCGGATCGTCATCGCCAAGGGCGAGGCCATCATGGCCGCGTACGCGGCGGCCGGACGGGACCCCGGCCTGCACGGGGCCGACGCCGGGCGGTTCGACATCACCCGCGAGACCAAGGACCACCTGGCGTTCGGGCACGGGGTGCACTTCTGCCTCGGGGCGCCGCTCGCACGGCTTGAGGCGGAGGTCGCGCTGCCCGCGCTGTTCGAGCGCTTCCCCGATGTCGCCCTGGCCGTCGACCCGGCCGAGCTGCGGCCCGTGGACTCGTTCATTTCCAACGGGCACCGCTCGCTGCCGGTAATGCTGCATAAGCCCTGATCAGGCCCTCGCCACAGTCCGGAATCGGAAACAGGACCGGCGCGGCGGCACGGCGGCACCACTGGCCACATGCGGTCGGCGGTGTTGACGTGCCGTTCGTGCGCCCCCGATTTTGAACATATGTTCAGAACAGACGTTCAAGAACGGCCGGCACGGCGAGCGTCCGCGCGCTTCCCGGTGTCGTGTGAGGTGGCCGTGCTCGGCGGCGGCCTGGCCGGGATGGCGACGGCCGCCAGGTTGCAGGCGGCGGGGCTGTCGACGGTGGTGATCGAGGCCCATGGCCACGTGGGCGGCTGCGCGGGCTACTACCGGCGGCGGGGCTTCTCGTTCGATGTGGGCGCGACGACGATGGTCGACTTCGAGCCGGGCGGGGTCGGCGCGGAACTGCTGGACAGCGTCGGCATGGATCCGGTGCCGGGGGAGGCGCTGCCCGGCTATGTGGGATGGCTGCCCGATCGCAAGGTGACCCTCTACCGGGATGCGGAGGCGTGGCACCGCGAACGGCTGCGCGCGCTTGGCGACACTCCCAGGCACCGTGCCTTCTGGGCCGAGTTGGACCGGATCGCGCAGGTGTTCTGGGACGCGAGCCGTGCAGGAGTACGGCTGCCACTGCGGCGGCCCGCGGACGCCGTCCACAACCTGAAAGCGCTGGGACCGCGCAACCTGCCGCTGGCGCGCCACATGAACGCGACGCTCGGGGACGCCCTTGTACGGCACGGCCTGCGCGGTGACGCGCCGCTTGTAGGACTGCTGTCGATGCTGGTGGAGGACACCGTGCACAGCACCGTCGACCGGGCGCCGTACATCAACGCAGCCCTCGGCGTGACCATCCGTGGGGCCGGGCTCACTCGCGCCGACGGCGGCATGCGGGGATTCTGGCGCCGCTTCACCGCCCACTATCGGGGGTTGGGCGGGGAGTTGCGGGTGGGCTGCCAGGTGCAGCGGGTGCTCGGCCAGGCCGGGGCGTTCGAGGTCCACACGCAACGTGGCGTCGTCCACGCGGAACAGGTCGTGAGCGCGCTGCCCGCCCGTACGACAGCACGAGTCGTACCGGCCCTGGCTCGGCGCCTCGGTCCCTATGTCGAACGGGACGAGAAGGACCTGGGCGGCGCGATCGTCGTGTTCCTGGGCGTACCCGAGGACGAGGTGGCCGGGCAGGAGTTCACGCACCACCAGCTGTTGCAGGACTACCGGCGGCCGTTGGGCGACGGCAACAACATGTTCGTCTCGGTCTCGGCGCCTGGGGACACCGACAGCGCGCCACCCGGCCACCGTGCCGTGATGGTCTCCACCCACACCGAACTGGCCGGCTGGGAGGGTCTCACCACGCCCGCCTACGAGGAGCGCAAGCGGGCGATCGGGGGACGCCTCGTGCAACTGGCCAGGCGCGTACATCCGGAACTCGGCGCGCGCGCCCGGATCTGCGAGGTGGGCACGCCCCGCTCGTACGAGCGCTTCGCGTTCCGGCCTCGCGGTGCCGTCGGCGGCGCGCGCCAGACACCCGGGAACGCCAACCAGAACGCGATCCCGCACACCCTCGGAGTGCCCGGCCTCTGGCTCGTGGGCGATTCGACATGGCCGGGCCTCGGCACCGTCGCCTGCGCGCTCGGCAGCAGGACCGTCGCCGAGCGGGCCCTCAGGAAGGCGAGCCGGCGATGACCCCGAAACTCGCCGATCTCGGCCCGGACCTGCTGGTCACGACGCGTTCCCGCCGTCTCCTCACGCTGTCCCTGCCGTACGCGGGGATCGCGCTCTTCGCGCTCGCCGCGTCCCTCGGCTGGTGGTGGATCACCCCGCTGATCGCGTTCGGGATCTTCGTCGCCGTCGTGACCGCGACGCACGACGTGGTGCACCGTTCGCTGGGGCTCGGCCGCAGGGCGTCGGAATGGGCGCTCTTCTTCCTGGGAGCGGTCCTGCTGGAGAGCGGGCACGCCTACCGCGCCACGCATCTGCAGCATCACCGGACGTTCCCCAGCGACGAGGACCCGGAGGGCCGTCCGGCCGACCTGAGCGCGCTCGGCGCGATCCTGTACGGCCCGGTGTTCCTCGTGCGCCTCTGGTGGTGGGCGTACCGGCGAGGCGGCGCCGGGCCGCGCGCCTGGCTGCTGGCCGAGGCGGCCGTGCCGCTCCTGGCCGTGACCATGGGGGTGCTTTTCTGGCGGGGACTGCTCGTGTACGCCACGATGATGATCGTGGGCAGCTGGGTCTATCCCCTGCTGACCGTCCATCTCCCGCACCGCCACTACGGGGACACGCCGCTGACGCAGACGCACACCCTGCGCGGACGGGTCGTCCCCGCCGTCTTCCTGGAGCTGACGTACCACTTGGAACACCACCTCTATCCCCAGGTGCCCAGCCACCATCTGGCCCGGCTCGCGCGGCGCTTGGACCCGTACCTGGCCGAGGCCGGCGTCCAGCCGCGCAGGGTGCCCTGACGATGGCCCGGCGCGAGGAGGCGAAGGAACGCCTGCTGCTGGCGGCCATCCGCACGCTGGCGGCCGAGGGCCACGGCGGTACGACGGCGCGGTCGATCGCCCGTACCGGCGGCTTCGCGCCGGGCGTCATCTACTACCACTTCGAGGATCTGGAGGACCTTCTCCTCGCCGCCCTGCGGCACACCAGCCGGCTGCGCATGGAGTCGTACCAGGAGGCCCTCGGGTCCTGTACGAGCGCCGCGGGCCTGCTCGCCCGCCTGCGCGAGTTGTACGCCGAGGACATGGCGGCACAGGGGCACATCGCCGCCGTACAGGAACTCTTCGCCGCCGCGTCCACCTCCCCCCGCCTGCGCGAGGAACTGCTCGCGCAGGTCGAGCCGTGGGTGGACTTCGCCGCCACGGTCGCGCGGCGCATGGTGGCCGGTACGGCCTTCGAGGACATGGTCCCGTCCCGCGAACTGGGCTCGGCCGCGGTCGCGATGTTCCTCGGTGTGCAAACCCTCACCCATCTGGACGGTGACCGTTCCCGTGCCGAGTCGCTGTTCACGGTCGCCGAGCCCGCCGCGCTCCTCTGGGACGCCTTCACGGGCAAGGGTGAGGCCGCCGACGGTGAGCCCGAGCACGGGACGGACGGGGCGGATCGGGCGTGACACGGCCGGACCCGGGAATCGGGCGGTCACCGATGGGCGGTTGTGTTCGGGCCGCATTGACGTAACGCACTGCCGGTCGCTTGCCGGGACCGGTCCGAGACGCACCGAGCGTCGCGCCGGGTGATCTTCCGCTGACGATGCGTGCGTTGGTGCATACCGCCGGGTATCCGATCAACGGCGAACATCACTGACATAGCGTGTCCCAAATACCCCGGACAGTGTGCGGGCTCGCTGCCGTTGCGGGGAGCGCCCACGTCCCAACCGTGTCCGTTTTGCCGGGTTCTCTCAGGGGCGAGCGCGCGTCGCACGAGGTGGCGGGGCCTCTCGGGAGAAAATCACCGTCCGGGCGCCGAGATGGCGAGTTTTTGCTTGACAGCCATTATGAACATGATGATGCTCGGCCCGAACTGTCCCATTCGCGGGTGTCTGATTTTACGTTATGGACTTGAAATCAACTTGGCCGCCACAGGCACCGTGACCGGACCGTGCCTCGGCTGTTACCTTCAATGCGTTTGACCAATCGGGGAAATCACGAAGGATCGCGATCGCAGTCGAAGGAAGATGACCCTAGCGGAAGGGTAATGCGATGGAAAGTGCGCAAATGATTTCCCGAGACGAGCTACGGACGTGGCTTATTGACCAAGTCGCGTTCTACCTTGACAAGCCGGCGGAGGGCATCGACCCCGGCGTCGAGCTGGCCCGGTACGGGGTGGACTCGGTCTACGCCATCAGCATCGTCAGCGACATCGAGGACCACCTTCAGGTCGAGGTCGACGTCGCGGAGGCCCGGCGCCGGGGGACCGTCGACACCCTCACCGACTACCTGCTCGAACTGGTCGCCTGATGAACCCCATGGTGGTGTTCGGCGACAGCCTGGCCGAAGGCCGCGACGACCCGGCCCCGGCCGGCGGCTGGATCGGCTGGGCCGGACGGCTGGCCGGCGACCTGGACTGGCCCCGCGAGGGCGTCGTCAACGTCGCCGGCCCGGGCGCGACCATGGCGGACGTCATCGGTGACCAACTGCCCGCCGTCCGGGGCCTGCGGCCCCGCCTGGCGCTGCTCAACTGCGGCATGAACGACGCGCTGAACGGATTCGAAAGGCATCGGATCCACGGCCTGGTCAAGGAGTGGTTCGGCTGGGCGGCGGCCGCCGGCGCCATCGCCGTCGCCGCACCCGTCCCGCATCCGCCGCTGTTGGAGCGCACCATCATCTCCAACTTCAGGAAAGGCCGGATTCTGCAACGTATCGGGGAGGTCAACGAAGAGTTGCGGGAGAACGCCCGCGCATTCGGGATGACATTCCTTGAACCGGCCGCGGTGTCCGCCGTTACCGACCCGTCGTTGTGGAGCTTCGACGGGATCCACCTCAACTCCGTGGGCCATGCCCACGTCGCGGAAGTGATCACTGGAATCGTCAGGGACCTGCTCGCGGAACGGGCCGTACCGGCATCGTCATGACCACACATCGGGGACAGCACGGCTCGGGGGCAGCACAGATCGGGGACCACCACAGAACGGGACCGCCACAGTCTGGGGTAGAGATGAAGAGCGCACTCTCCTTTACCGTCGCCCAACCCCGCACCGGATCAGGTGCGACCCTCTCGGTGCTGCTCGCGCCGATCCTCCTGCTCCAGGCCCGCCGTACGGCCCGCCGCACGCCCCGGCTCGATCCCGCGTCGGGCGCCGAGCGCGGTACCGTCCCCGGCCGCGGCCCCGCCCTCCGGCTCATCGTGATCGGCGAGTCCACCGCCGCGGGCGTCGGCGCCGTCCGGCACACCGAGGCGCTGCCGGGATTCCTCGCCGGAGCGCTCCGCGAACGCCTCCGCCGCAGCGTGGCCTGGTCGGTCACCGGCCGGAACGGCGCCACCGCCCGCCGGGTCGTGACCGATCTCGTCCCGGCCCTGAACGGCGCGTCCCCCGACCTGGTGGTGCTCACCGTCGGGATCAACGACCTGATCAGGCGGCGCCCGCTGAAGACCTGGACCGCCGATCTGACCGAGCTGGTCGCCTCGCTGCGCGGCCGGTACGGCGACGCCGAGCTGCTGGTCGCCGGGATGCCGCCGGTGCACCGCTTCCCCGCGCTGCCGCAGCCGCTGCGCCGGGTGATGGGCGGCAGGGCGCGCGCGATGGACCGGATCATGCGGGAGGTCGCCGCCGCCAACGGCGCCATCCACGTCCCGATGGACCCGGGCATGGCCGACGACAGCCGGCTCTTCGCCTCCGACGGGCTGCACCCCTCGCCCGACGGCTACCGCCTCTGGGCGCACGGCCTGGCCGAGGCCGTACCGTTCACCATGGCGCCGCCCGCCATGACGACGGTCGTCGCGGCCGCCGCCGCGCCCGCCCCGGTCGTGACCGTACGGTTCAACGCGGAAGCCGGGTGGGGAGCGTGACCGCACCGGGAACGTTCCGTGCCGCGGTGGAGGCCAAGGACCTCGACGCCATCACCCGCACCCTCGATCCGGCCATCGAGTTCCGCAGCCCGGTGATGGTCAAGCCGTACCAGGGCAGGGAAGCGGTCACCGACCTGCTGCGGGTGCTGCTGGAGACCTTCGAGGACTTCCACTACACCCACGACCTGGCCGGCTCTGCCCTTTCCGACAGAGCTCATCCCAACACGGCTCATCCCAACACGGCTCATCCCAACACGGCTCATCTGGACGCAGCCCCTATCGATGGCGCTCCCATTGACGCAGCGCAGGCCCAGGCGCTGGTCTTCAACGCCCGGGTCATGGGCAAGGCCGTCCAGGGAGTCGACCTGATCACCTTCAACGACTCCGGTCTGGTCGTCGACCTGACCGTGATGGTCCGGCCGCTGCCCGCGGCGATGACGCTCGCCCGGGCGGTCGGCAGGCGGATGGAGGAACACGCGGCGCTCGCCTGACCCGGACCACGGGGGACCAGGTGAGGCGAGCCCTACGGAACATCGGCGGGCGCCCGGCGGCGCCATGCCCAGGCAATGCCCTAACTCGGCGTAGGCCCGGCCCAGGAGGCCACGCGCCGGCCCCAGAAGGCCACGAAGAGGGAAGCGAACGATGAGAAGCGAAGTGTCCCCCCGCGCAGAGCTGACCCCGGCCCATCGGATCGCCGCCGATCTGGACGGCTACCTCGGCGACCCGATGGACGACGACGCCGGCCCCTTCTCGTACAAGGACATCGTCGAGGCCGAGGAGCGCGACGAACTGCCGCGCGGCGCGGTCGAGACCGTACGGGCCTGGGGCTTCCCCGAGTACCTGGTGCCCGTCCAGCTCGGCGGGCGCCTGGCCACCCTGGAGGAGCTGTTCTTCGTCACCCGCGGCATCTCGCGGCGCAGCCTCACGATCGCCGTGATGTACGGGTCGGGGCTGCTCGCCGTGAACCCGGTCTGGATGTGGGGCGACAGCAGGCAGCAGAAGATCGTCGCCGACGGGATCCTGCGCGGCGACCTGGCCTGCTTCGGCGTCTCCGAGGCCGATCACGGCAGTGACGTGATGGCGTGCGAGGCGGCGGCCAGCGGCAGGATCGGCGAGGACGAGGACTCCCTGGTCCTGAACGGCACCAAGTGGCCGGTCGGCAACGCCACCCGGGGCCGGTTCGTCACCACCTACGCCAAGACCGGCGCCAGGGACTTCTCCCTGCTCCTGGTCGACAAGGACGAGCTCGACCCGGCGACCTGGTCGGTGCTGCCACCGGTCCGCACGCTCGGGCTGCGCGGCCACGACCTCAGCGGGATCGCCTTCGAGAACGCGCGGCTGCCCGGCGAATGCGTGGTCGGACGGCGCGGAGCCGGACTCGTCCAGACGCTGAAGACCCTGCAGATCACCCGTACCGCCATCGCGGCCCTGTCGATCGGGACGATGGACGCGGTCGTGCGCATCGGGATGGAGTACTCCCGGGAACGCACCCTGTACGGGGCCGGCATCTACCAGATCCCCGTCATCCGCGACCATCTGGTCAAGGCCCATCTCGACCTGCTGATCGCCGAATGCATGGCGATACCGGTGGCGCGCGCCCTCACCGTCGCGCCCGGACGGCTCAGCCTGTGGTCGTCCATCGTCAAGTACTTCGTCCCCGTCCAGGGCGAGGAGGTCGTGGCGAGCATCGGCGCGGTCCTGGCCGCCCGCGGCTACCTGCGCGAAGGCGTGGCGCACGGCGTGTTCCAGAAGCTGCAGCGCGACCACGCGATCGCGAGCATCTTCGAGGGCACCACGCACGTCAACCTGGCCAACGTCGCGGCCCAGCTGCCGTTCCTGATCGTGGACCAGGTCGAGCCCGAACCGTCCGACGAGATGCTGGCCGACCTGTTCAGCTGGACCCGTACCCCGCCCACGTGGGAGCCCGACGGCCGCAAGCTCCAGCTCACCAACGAGGGCCACGACGAGATCGGCCGGCAGTACGAGGCCACCGCCGAGACCCTGCTGTCCACGGCCCGCGTCTTCGCCGCCCCCGACGTGGCCGCCGACCTGGCCACCCTCGTCTCCCGTATCGGCGACCTGCGCGCCGAACTGCACGCGAGCGTACGGGAGGACCCCGAGGACATCACCTCGGCGGCGGCACTGCGGCGCGCCAAGCGGTACTGCGAACTCCACGCGATGGTGTCGGTGATGCTCACCTGGATCCACAACCACGCCGAGTTCGGCGGCTCGTTCGCCGACGGCGCCTGGCTGGTGCTGTGCCTGCAGCGCCTCCTGGAACGCGCCCAGCCCGACACCGGCCTGTCGGAGGAGTACCTGCCGTCCGTGGAGACCGTGATGTTCCGCTGCTTCGAGGAGGGCCGGTGGTTCACGCTGACCGAGCTGGCCGATGGCGACCGTTCGATCGAGATCCCGGGCCGGTGATCCCTGATGGAGCCGAGCAAGGATTTCGTGTCGATCGTGCGCGAGAACGTGCGCGCGTACGGGAACCGGCGGTACTTCACGTTCGTGACCGAGGAGAAGGGGCGGGGCCGCTCGTACCGTGAGGAGGACCTCGGCTTCGGCGACCTCGATCGGAAGGCCCGCGCACTCGCCGTTCACCTGCACGCCCTCGGCATCCAGGACCGGGCGGTGCTGCTGCTGTATCCGGAGGGCCTGGACTTCCTGACCGGGTTCCTCGGCTGCCTCTACGCCCGGGTCATCGCCGTACCGGCGCCGTTCCCCGACCTGGACGCGGGCCGTTCGGAACGAACCCGGCGGATCATCGACGACGCCGACATCCGCTGGATCCTCACCGACACCGCGCACCGGGAGATGCTGGAAGGCTGGCTGACGGACGCCGGCCTGGCCGGGAGGGTCCGCTGCCTGGCCACCGATGCCGGGGTGGACGCCGACCCCGGCGAGTGGACGATGCCGCGCTACGGCCCGGACCGCCCGGCGTTCCTGCAGTACACCTCGGGGTCGACCAGCGCTCCCAAAGGCGTGGTCGTCTCGCACGGCAACCTGCTCTGCAACGCGGAGGAGATCAGGTGCCGGATCGAGGGCGGCCCGGACACCATCGGGGTCGGCTGGGTGCCGCACTACCACGACATGGGGCTGATCGGTCAGGTCCTGCAGCCCCTGTACCTGGGCTGCCGGTACGTGTTCCTGTCGCCGATCACGTTCATCAAGCGGCCGGTGCTGTGGCTCGAGCTGATCACCCGGCACCGGGCGACGATCACCCTGGCGCCGAACTTCGGGTACGAGTTGATCCTGCGCCGGGTCACCGACGCGCAGCTGGCCGGGCTGGACCTGGCGTCGCTGCGGATCGCCAAGAACGGGGCCGAACCGGTGCTGGCCGGCACTCTGGAGCGGATGGTCGAGCGATTCGGCGCGGTGGGGTTCCGGCGCGAGACGTGGATGCCGTGCTACGGAATGGCAGAGACGACGCTGCTGGTCGCGGCGGCGCCCCTCGGTACCGGGCCGGTGATCCGCGAGTTCGACTTCGAGGCGCTGACCCGCAACGAGGCGGTTCCCTTGACCCGCGACGGCGAGCGCGCCGACGCCGAGGTTCCGTTCCGGAACGGGGCGGGCGGGCTGCACGGCCATGGCATGCGGCGGCTGGTCAGCAGCGGCCGTCCGGTCACCCTGGACGTACGCGTCGTCGATCCGGGGAGTCGCGCCGTACTGCCGGAGGGCCGGGTCGGCGAGATCTGGGTCGGCGGCGGAAGCGTCGCGCGGGGTTATTGGGCGCGGTCCGACGAGACGAGGGAGACCTTCCAGGCCGTCACGGCCGAAGGTCTCGGCCCTTACCTCCGGACGGGGGACCTGGGATTCGTCGCCGGCGGGGAGCTGTACGTGACCGGGCGGATCAAGGACATGATCATCGTCAACGGGCACAACATCTATGCCCACGACCTGGAGGAGGCGGCCCGTGCCGCCCACCCGGGCGCCCGTACCACCGCCGCCTTCGCGCTGGACGCGCCGCTGCCGGACGGTGCCGCCGCGGGACCGCAGCAGGTGATCATCGTGCAGGAGGTGAGCCCGGCCGCGGCGGGGGAGCGGGGACTGGCCGAACTGGCCTCGCTCACGCGGGACGCGGTCGCGCGGGCGTTCGGCCTCCCGTCGCTCAGCGTCGTGCTGTCCGGGCGGGGAGCCGTCCGGCGGACGACCAGCGGGAAGATCCAGCGCCGGCTGACCCGGCAGGCGTTCCTGGACGGGAAGATCAAGCAGCTCGCCGGTGACCTCGAACCCGATGTCGCCGCGCTGGGGCGGGTGAGCGCCTGACGACACGGCACCAGTCGCGTTGAACCACTCCGGCACGGCCGTCCGTACAGCTTCGTACGGGCGGCCGTGCCGATGTCCGGGTGGCCCGTTCCGAAGCCGCCGGTTCGGTGGAGTCTGCCCAATTTTCAGAGAATTGCGTCAATCCCTTACTAGTCACGACATTGACTAGTAAGCTCACTCACTACCCGGACGCTGGCCGCCGGATCGCCAGCGGGGAGAGTGACCGATGGCGCTACGGCACGCAGTTCTCGCGGCTCTGCTCGACGGTGAGTACAGCGGATACCAGCTGGCCAAGATCTTCGACATCGCGGTCTCCAACTTCTGGCATGCCGTCCCTCAGCAGCTCTACACCGAGCTGAACCGGCTGGAGTCGGAGGGGCTCATCACCGGCAAGCAGGTCATCCAGCATGACCGGCCGAACAAGCGCGTCTTCACCGTCAATCCGGCGGGGATCGAGGAGCTGGAACGCTTCGCGACCCTCCCCGCCAAGCCCGGGATCATCCGCGAGGACCTGCTGGTGATGGTCCAGGCGGTGGATCACATCTCGGCGGCGTCCGTCATCGCGCAGCTCGAAGACCGCGCGACGGCCTCCGCCGCCAAGGTCGACCTGTTCGACCTCACTCTGGAACGCCTGCGCGGGGGTCTCGACGAGGAGACCTTCCTGCGTAAGGGCGACCCCATCGGCCCCTATCTCACCTGCCTGCGCGGCCGCCGGTTCGAGTACGAGAACTACGAGTGGTTCACGCACACCGCACAGCTGCTGCGCGAGCGCGCGGCCACCCCCGCCGAGGACCCGGAGTCGTCATGACTCCCGGCCTTCCCTCCCGGCCTCCCCCCTCCCCGACCCCTGTCACCGACCTCCTGGCAGTCGCGTCCACCCGCGACTGCGGCCCCCCTTGCCGGCGACCCCCTCGTTCCGACGCCCCGCCCGCGCCGGAACCCGGGTCACCGCGCCCCAGCCGAGGAGACGTCCCCCCATGTCGGCCGAATTCCACACCATCGAATGGTCCGGTGAGACGGCGGCCCTGACGGCCGTACTGACCGGAGAACCGCTGGGCGAGCTCACCCTGCCCGCCGCGCACGAGTCCGTTCCGCGGGCCCGGGCCTTCGTGCGTACCCTCACCGGAGCCCGCGGCATACCGCATGTCCGCGACGACGCCGAGATCCTGGTCTCGGAGCTGGTCACCAATGCCGTGCGGCACGCCCTGACCTCCGGCATCCCGCTGCGCCTGCTGATCCTCCGGGTCGACGAACGGCTGCGGATCGAGGTGCACGACCCGAGCCCGGTCCGGCCGAGCCTGCGGCGTGTCGACCTCATGGACGAGACGGGACGGGGCTGGTTCCTGGTGGCGGCCATCGCCGAACGCCACGGCATCGACCGTACCGACTCCGGCAAGTCCGTCTGGTGTGAGCTGCCCGCCTGGCCTCCGGCCATGCCGCCGCTTTCCTGACACCCGGCGACCGCCCGACCCTCTACCAACCCTCGCGACCGGTGCTGAGGGGGGATCCCGATGACCGTTGACTGGTATCGAGCCGACGGACGACCTGCCACATCCGCCGAGGCGCAACGGCTCCTGCTCGACGTGCGCGGACGCCTGCTCGCGCAGGACGTCATCTACGTCGGGTCCGAGGTGGTGGTCGTCTCCACCTGGTTCACCGTGATCGACCAAGGACTGGCATCCAACGGAAGGCCCTTGCTATGGCAGACCATCGTCTCCGACATGACGACGCATGCCGACATCGGGCAGTACACGACGCGCGAGCAGGCCAGGCGCGGGCATGCGGAGGCCGTGGTGCTGATCTCCAAGCGCCTCCGTCACCTGGCGACCAGGCCGGCGGGCGAGGAGGACCCGCCGTGAGACGGGGTGTCCGCGTCCCCCGCCGGGCGGGAGCGGAACGGGCCGGGACAGCGACGAGTGAACCGCACCTACTCGAGGACGTGATCTGATGGCCACCGGACGCCGTGAGGCCGCGGCCCGCCAAGCCGCCGCCCGCCAGGCCGCTCATCAGGCCGCCGCAAAGAAGAAGGCGGGAAAGCAGGCCGGACACCACGACCCCGCCGAGCACACGCGGGCGTGGCAGGACGCCCCGGCGACGAGGGCTCCGGAGAACGAGAAGGGCAGGAGACCCCGCAGGCGTCCGATCCGCCTGCGCATCACTGCTCTGCTTCTGGTCCCTCTGGTCTCCCTCATCGGCCTGTGGGGATTCGCCGCCAACATCACGCTCGGCGAGGCGCTGGACAAGTACGACTTCTCCACCACGTATGAGCAGATGGGCCTGCCCGGCCTCTTCCTGGTGAACGAGCTGCAGGCGGAGCGGCAGCTCAGCGTGGTCGCGCTGAGCACCCGCGAGCAGGCCGGCGGCAACGAGGCCGAACGCAAGAAGCTGGGTGCGCAGCGGGCGAAGGTGAGCGCCGTCCAGGCCTCCTTCCGCAGGACCGCGCTGTCGCCCGAGGCCCGCGAAGCCGCCGACGCCAAGAGCGAGCAGCGGCTGGCCCAGGCCCTCAAGTGGCTGGACCGGCTGCCCGAACTGCGGGCGCAGGTCGACTCGGGCAGGGTCGAGACGCTGCAGGTCATCGACTCCTACAGCCTCGCGCTCGACTCCATCATCCGGCTCTTCAGCGGACTGGTGATCGTCAACGATCTGGCCATCTTCGAGCAGGGCCGGGCGCTGATCAGCATCGGCAACGCGCGCGCGTTCATGCTGCGCGAGGACGCTCTGGTCACGGCTGCACTGGCGAACAACGGCCGGATGAGCCCGGCCGAACACCTGGCATTCGTGCAATCGGTGGCCATGGGGCGGCGCGAGTTCGATGCCGGGATGGCCGACCTCGGCAACGATCTGCGTGCGCCACTGGCCAAACTGGCCTCCTCCGAAGGCTTCCGCCAGTTCCGTGCGATGGAGAGTGCGATCGCCAAGGCCGGGGACAACCGGCTGCCCGTGGAGGCGGCCCAGTGGCCGTCGACGATGCCGCGGCTCTCGCAGGCGTGGGGGCAGGCGGTCACGCAGGCGAGCCTGGCGCTGAACGAGCTGGCCAAGCCGATCGGTGAACGGGTCGTGATGCGGCTCGCGATCGCCGGCGGGTTCGGGCTGCTCGCGGTGGTCGCGTCGATCACCCTGTCGCTGCTGGCGGCCCGCAGCCTGTCGCGCGAGCTGCGCGGGTTGCAGCGGGCGGCGCTGCGGCTGGCCGAGGACCGGCTGCCGACGGTGGTGGCCAGGCTGAGACGGGGTGAGGAGGTGGACGTGCAGGCCGAGGCGCCACCGTTGATCATCGGGCGGACGACCGAGGTCTCCCGGGTCGGCGACGCGTTCACCCGGGTGCAGCGGACCGCGCTCGAGACGGCGGTCAGCGAGGCGCACCTGCGCAAGGGCATCAGCCGGGTGTTCCTGAACGTGGCGTGGCGCAGCCAGTCGCTGCTGCACCGCCAGCTGAACATGCTGGACGAGATGGAGCGCGGCACCTCCGAGCCCAAGGCGCTGGAGGACCTGTTCCGGCTCGACCATCTCACCACCCGCATGCGCCGGCACGCGGAGGGCCTGGTCATCCTGTCCGGCGCGTCGCCGGGCCGGGGCTGGAGCCATCCGGTGCACGTCGACGACGTGCTGCGCGCCGCGGTCGCGGAGGTGGAGGACTACACCCGGGTCGAGGTCGTGGTGGTGTCCGCCCAGTCCGCGCTGATCGGCGAGGTGGTGGCCGACGTCATCCACCTGCTGGCCGAGCTGATCGAGAACGCCACGGTGTTCTCCCCGCCGCCGACCGAGGTGCTGGTACGGGGCGAGATGGGCGCCAACGGGTTCGCGGTCGACATCGTGGACCGGGGCATCGGGCTCGACCCGGCCGAGATGGCCGCGCTGAACGAGCGGCTGGCCCGCCCGCCGGAGTTCGATCTGGCCGACAGCGACAGGCTCGGCCTGTTCGTGGTGGCCAGGCTCGCGGCCCGGCACGGGATCAAGGTCGCGTTGCAGCCGTCGCTGTACGGCGGCGTCAGCGCGGTCGTCCTCGTTCCCCGCAAGCTGATCGTGGACATCGCGCAGCCCGAGGACGAGGCGCCGGTCGCGGCGTCCGGCAACGGTGCCGCGAACGGCAACGGTGCCGAGACGCAGGAACGCACACCGGCGATCTCGAGTCCGGCCGAGCGGAGCGCGTGGTCGCGTCCGGCCAAGACGATCGAGGCCGAGGTCTGGCGTAACCCGTCGGCCGGGCCGGGCAACGACGCGATGCTGTCGGCTCCCGTACCGGAGCCGGACGGATCGGCACCGCCGATGGACTCCCTCCCGCCGATGGACTCGCTGCCCCCGATGCAGATCCAGCGGCCACCGCAGCAGCAACAGCAGCCGCCGATGGCTTCGCAGGGACCGCACATACCCCAGCAAGGGCCGCCGGGATCGCGGCCCAAGGCCCCGCTGCCGCGCCGCGTACGGCAGGCCAACCTGGCCCCCGAACTGCGCAACGCGGCCGCGCAGCCCCCGCCGCCGGAGAACCGGCCGGAGCCCTCGAAGCCCGTCTGGCAGGACCGTTCGGCGGAGGCGTCGCGTGACCTGTTCGCCTCGCTGCAGGCGGGCTGGCTGCGCGGGCGCGACGAGGACGAAGGGCCATCGGGGAACAACGGAACAACGGATTGGAGACAGTCATGACCCAGCCGGATGTGACCGCCGAACTGGGCTGGCTTCTGGACGATCTGGTCGACCGGGTGCCCCAGGTGCAGAAGGTCGTCGTGCTGTCGCGCGACGGCCTGGTGATGGGGTCGTCGCGGGACATCGGACGCGAGGACGGCGAGTACCTGGCCGCGCTCGCGGCCGGGTTCCACAGCCTGGCCATCGGGGCGCAGCCCCATCTGGACTCCGGCGAGATCCAGCAGACGATCATCGAGATGGAGAAGGGACTGTTCTTCGTCGTGCCGGCCGGGGAGAACAGCTGCCTGGCGCTGCTCAGCGGTATGGGCGCGAACGCGGGCCTGGTCGCGTACGAGATGACGATGCTGGTCAAGCGCGTCCACCGGCAGCTGTCGACCGGGCTGAGAACGAGTGGACCGGGATCAGGGTGAACGGGTATGGATGCGCACGGTCCTCGAAGAGAGCGGTGGATCGACGAGGCCGCGGGGCCCATCGTCCGCCCCTACGCGATGACCCGTGGCCGGACCCGCCCGATCGGCGAACCGCTCGACATCGTGGCCATCATCGTCGGGACCGGCCGCGCTCCCGGCGAGCAGATGCGGCTGCCGCGCGAGCAGCGGCGCCTGCTGACGCTGTGCCGCAGGCCGTACACCATCGCGGATCTGGCCTCGGAGATGGGCCTGCCGCTGGGCGTGATCCGGGTGCTCGCCGCGGACCTGATCGACCAGGGTCTGGTCGGTGTGCAGCAGTGGTCCCCGCCGACCGCCCAGGTCGACCAGAACCTGCTCAGGAGGGTGCTCGATGAACTACGTGCGCTCTGAACCCCCACGGGACGCGGCGCCGTCCGACGGGCCGCGCGTGGCGCTGAAGATCCTGGTGGCCGGCGGCTTCGGCGTCGGCAAGACCACGCTGGTCGGCGCGGTCAGCGAGATCCGGCCGCTGCAGACCGAGGAGGCCCTCACCACCGCGAGCGTCGGTGTCGACGACCTCAACGGGCTGGAGACCAAGGCGACGACGACCGTGGCGATGGACTTCGGCCGGATCACCCTCCGGGACGGCGTCGCGATCTACCTGTTCGGGACGCCGGGCCAGGAGCGGTTCTGGTTCATGTGGAACGAGCTGTCGCGCGGGGCGCTCGGTGCCGTGGTGCTGGCCGACACGCGGCGGCTCACGGCCAGCTTCCCCTCGATCGACTACTTCGAGCGCCGGGGCACGCCGTTCGTCATCGCGGTCAACTGCTTCGACGACGCCGACCTGTACGACCAGCCGGAGATCCGTACCGCGCTGGACGTGGACCCGCAGGTCCCGGTCATCCTGTGCGACGCGCGCCGGCAGGGCTCGGCCAAGGAGGTCCTGGTCAGCCTGATCGAGCACGCCCTGCGGTCGGCGTCCCACAGCGGGAACGGGGGTGGCGTCCCGGTCCGCTGACCGCAGCGCACTCTCCACAAAGTTCCGTACCGGACCACTCGGTTCCCCGCGAACGGGGAACGCGAGCGCCGATGGGTGTCAGCTGTTCGGGCAGGTGTTCCGGTACTCGGAGATGGCGCCGGTCGCGCGCGGCGGCGGGCAGAGGAACTGGTCGTAGCGGGTGTCGTCGTCGATGTAGCGCTTCATCCAGCTGATCATGTACTTGGCCATGGTCGTGTTGGACGTCTGCGGGAAGAAGTGGCTGGCGTTGTTCAGCTCCAGGTACGCCTTCTCACGGGCGGTGCTCAGGCTGTTGTAGAACGGGCTGGAGTGCGAGCCGGGCGAGGCGACGGTGTCGGACTCGCCGGCGATGATCATGGTGGGGGTACGGACCTCGGGCCAGCTCTTGTCGAGGTTCCAGGCGGCGATCGGGATGGCGGCCTTCAGCGAGGTGCGGTCCTTGGCGGCCTCCAGCGTGCCGCCGCCGCCCATCGAGTGCCCGGCCACGGCGAGCCGGGACGCGTCGACGCGGGACCTGACCGAACTGTCCTCGGTCAGGTAGTCGAGCGCGGCCAGCAGCTGGTCGCCGCGGCTGGCGGGCTGGTCGAAGCGGCTGTTGGTCTCGATGCCGAACACCACGAAGCCCTGCGAGGCCAGGCGCGGGCCGAGCCAGTCCAGCGTGGACCAGGACGCGGTGAAGCCCGGCACGATGGCGATCGCGCCGAACGTTCCCGCGCTGGTGGAGGTGGGGTAGTAGATCCTGCCGCCGCCGAAGCCGCGGACGCTGAGGCTGGAGACGGAGGTCTCCGAGGTGGCGAACGAGCCGCGGGCGGCGGTGACGCTGGACTCGGTCGGTTCCGGTCCGCGCTCGTAGGGGTTGGCGGCATGGGCGGGAGGCGCCGTGATCAGCCCGGCCACAAGGGCCGCGAAGATTCCCCCGACCAACCGACCCCGTCCGACCTCCCGGGCACCCAGAATCCCGAGTGACTTCCTGCGAAGCATGATGCTCCTTCCACTGACGGTGGGGATGGCCGTCAGTGTGTTGCGCCCATGTCACCTGGACATCGGTGAAACCGCCGTCGGTGGTGACCCGGTGAAGGCGCGTGTGAGCCGGACCCGGAACGCCATGATCGAACGGTGATCGTTCACAGCCTGGGCGGCTCGCGGGGAGAGGACGCAGACGGGCTACGGCGGTCCGCGTACCGGAGCCGGGGTGCGAGCACCAGCGTCACCGCGATCGAGAGCGCCGCCATCGCGGTCATGGCCGCCGCCGGAGAGGTGTATTGCGCGACCGTTCCGGCGAGGGTCGCGGCGATGCCCTGCATGGCGACCATTCCGGACGAGTGCAGTCCGAGGGCCTGGCCCTGGATGTCGGCCGGTGTCAGGATCATCAGGCGTTCCTGCAGCAGGAGCGTGGTGGAGAAGCCGATGGAGGCCAGCAGGACGGCCGCCCCAGCCAGGGCCAGGGACGGGTGGAGGGCGAACACGAGGTACGGGGCCGCGAGCAGCAGATACAGGTGCTGTGCGAGCCCTTCACGCCACCGGCGCGGGACGAACCGGCCGGTCAGCGTGTCGCCGATGAGCATCCCTGCCGCCGCCAAAGCCAGCAGGATGCCCGCACTCCCGGGCGAGTACGGGACGAAGAGGGCCTCGCAGCCGACGATCAGCCCGTTCGGGACCCACAGGGCGATGTAGACGTACCGGCGAGGCCGCGATGAAAGCAGCCGTCCGTTGGTCCGCCAGGTCTCGGCCACCGATGGCCGCCCGGCGGCGCGGGGCGGCCGCCGGGTGAGGCCGAGCCGGGCGACGCCCGCCGCGAGCAGGTAGAGGGCCGCGCCGGCGAGCAGCGTGCCGCGCGGGGAGAGGACGGTCACCAGCGCCGCCCCGGCCGCGAATCCGCCGATCTGCGTCGTACCGGCCGACATGTTGAGCACCGAGCGTCCGAGCAGGAAGCCGCCGCTCGGCAGGATCTCGCTGAGCAGCCCGTACCGGACCGCGCCCGCCACCGAGGCGACCAGCCCGAGGAACAGGACGGTGATCAGGCCCGCCCAGCCCGGAAGTCCGGGGATCGCCAGCACGGCGGTGCCTCCGGCGGAGGCCAGCGCCAGCCCGGTCATCGCGGCGCGCGGCGGCAGCCGGTCGGCCGCCGACAGCAGCGTCGCGGCGCCGACCACCTGGACGAGCGAGGGGCCGAACATGCTGAGCGCCGACAGCAGCGGCGAGCCGGTGGCCGCGTAGACGAGCGTGCTCAGCGCGAGCCCGCTCACCGTCATCGCCGCCACCTGCAGGGACGACGCCGCGAACAGGGGCGTGAACTCGGGGGAGCGGAACAGTTCGCGGTAGGTGCGCATGCCCGGGAGTGTCACGATCTCCGGTACCGGCCGGTTAATGTTTCGCACGGGGGCGAAACAACAGAGGTCGGAACAGCAGGGGCGGAACAGCAGGGGGCGAAACATGGGGCTGTGGCGGATCGACGCGGACACGCTCGCGCAGAGCCGGTTCGTGATCTCGCCGCTGGCCGAGGCCACCGCGTGCCTGATGGCTCTGAAGAAGGGCGTCGCCGCCGATCCGGGGGAGCGCGCGTGGCTGGACGCCCACCTGCCCGCGTACCGGGAGCGGCTGGCCGGCGATCCGGTCACCGCGCTGGTCATCGAGGCGGCGGTACGGCCGCGCTATCTTGCTGATTTCTTTACCCCGACGCCTCTCGGGCAGGGGGAGCCGTCGTTCCAGGAGGAACTGGCGCGAATCCGTGACACCCCGCCCGGCGATGCCCGCGGGCACCTGGAGACGGCACTGAACGGCCCGATCCCAGCGCGGCTGCACCGCGCGGATCTGGCCGTACGCGCCGCCGACCTGCTGGATTGGGTGTGGACGGAGAGCGTCCTGCCGTACTGGGAACGGCGCCGGCGGATCCTCGAAGCCGACACGGTGGCGCGGACCAGGCGGCTGAGCCGGAGCGGCTGGGCCGAGGCCCTGGACGACATCCGGCCGGGGATGCGCTGGCTGGGTGAGGGCCGGTTGCAGGTGAACGTCCACGACTATCCGGCACGGCGGGTGCACGGGGCGCGGCTGATGTTCGTCCCGGTCACGCGCCGCCACGGCTGGGTCTCGTGGGAGGAACCGGACCGGTACGCGGTGGTGTATCCGTGCTCGGGCACCCTGGCCGGGGCCGTCCGGAAGCCGGTGCCCGAGGCGCTCGGAAGATTGATCGGGCCTGGGCGCGCGAGCGTGCTCGTCCTGCTGGAGACACCGCTCAGCACGACGCAGCTGGTGGCGCTGACCGGGCAGGGGCTGGGCTCAGTGGGCCGCCATCTGAAGGTGCTGCTGGACGCCGGGCTCGTCCGGCGCCGGCGTTCCGGACGGTCCGTACTCTATTTCCGGACCGATGCGGGCGACGGCGTGATTGGGGCGGTTGACAATCCGGAGTGATCTGCCGCACATTGGTGAAGCAGATTCTAGAACCCGCCTCTAGCAATGCGACCCACCCCGCCACGAGCCCCCCGTGCCCCGTACGGCTCGGAGAAAGGCCTCGCCCATGAGGCTGCCCTACGCGCGTGAACTCGACGAATACCCCACCGGCTCGAAACGCATCAAGATCCTCGCGATGGCCGTGCTGGCCGTCCTCATCGGCTCGTACGAGGCCCAGATCGCCCCGGTCGTGCCGCTCCTGCTCGACGACTTCGACATGAGCCTGTCCACCTACGGGATGGTTTCGGGCGCGGGCGCGCTGTCGGGCGCGATCGCGTCGATCATCGGCGGACGGCTGGTCGACGTCGTCGGCCGGGTCAAGCTCCTGGTCCCGCTGATGATGGTCACGGCGCTGTGCTGCTTCGCGATGACCCTCACCGACTCGGTCGGGGAGTTCCTCGTCGCCCGGATCGCGCTGGCCTTCGTGGACGGCATGGCGATCGCGGGCACCGCACCGCTCGTCCGCGACTTCTCCCCGCGGATGGGACGGGCCCAGGCGTTCGGCTTCTGGACCTGGGGCCCGGTCGGCGCCAGCTTCCTGGCCGCCGGGGTCGCCGCCTGGACGCTGCCGATGTTCGACGACGAGTGGCGGTCCCAGTTCATCATCATGGGCGTCGTCTCACTCATCGTCTCGGTGGTGATCGCGGCGAACATCGCCGACCTGTCACCCGAGCTGCGCGCCCGGATCCAGCAGACCGAGGAGAGCGCCAAGCAGGTCGTCGCGGACACCGGCCCGCCGCACATGCGCGACCTGTTCGCCCACCGGCACGTGTGGGCGCACGTGGTGGGCATCTCGCTGTGGCTGGTCCTCTACATCACGCTGGTGCTGTACGGGCAGACGATGCTCGCGCACACGTTCGAGATCAGCGCGGCCAAGGCGTCCTCGATCATGTCCGCGTTCTGGATCCTCAACCTGGGATCGCTGATCGTGGTGGGCCGACTGTCGGACCGGCTGCAGCTGCGCAAGCCGTTCGTGGTCGGCGGGACCCTCGCCACCATCGCGGCCGCCGGTTACCTGGCGGTCCTGATGGGGCGAGAGTCCGCCTCCGTACCCGAACTCATGATCACCGGCGGCCTGATCGGCGCGTCGATGGGCGTCGCGTACTGCCCGTGGATGGCCGCCTACTCCGAGGACACCGAGGACATCGACCCGCGGTTGCAGGGGACGGCCTGGGGCATCTTCGGATTCCTCACCAAGGGCATGGCCGTGATCGCACTGATCATCGTCCCGCACGTGGTCGAGGCCGGCAGCTGGCAGATCTGGCTGCTGGTGGCACTGGTGTGCCTGGCCCTCTTCATCCCCGCGGTCTTCCTCTTCAAGGGACCGTGGCGGCGAGGAGGGACCGGTCAGGAATTGCCGGCCGACACCCTGCGGCGCGGACCCCTGCCCCGGCCTCCTCTGGAGGAGGACCCGCCGGTGGACGCGCCGGCCGGGTTGGAGGTCCGGGACTGACGCCCCGATCCGCCGCCCCTGGGGGCCGGAGCGCGGCGCGGCTCGGTGATGATCGGCACGCCGGACGGCGGCCGGGCACCGGTGATCCGCGCCAGCTCCGGGTCGTTCGGGCCGACCCGGGCGATCGCCGGGGTGATCCCGGCCGCCGCCATCAGCTGGGTCATCTCGCGCCTCTGCTCGGGCAGGACCAGCGTGACGACCGTTCCGGACTGCCCGGCGCGCGCCGTACGGCCGCCCCGGTGCAGGTAGTCCTTGTGGTCGGCGGGCGGGTCCACGTTGACGACCAGGTCGAGATCGTCCACATGGATGCCGCGGGCGGCGACGTTGGTGGCGATCAGGACGGTCACGGTGCCGGTACGGAAGCCCTCAAGGGTCCGGTTGCGCTGCGACTGCGACTTGCCGCCGTGCAGCGCGGCCGCGTGCACACCCCTGGCCAGCAGCTTGCGGGCGAGCCGGTCGGCACCGTGCTTCTTGGCGACGAACATGATCACCCGGCCGTCGCGGGCGGCGATGTGCGCGGTCGCGTCCTGCTTGTCGTCCTCGGTGACGTGCAGCAGGTGGTGCTCCATCGTGGTGACGGCACCGGCCGACGGGTCGACCGAGTGGGTGACCGGACCGCTCAGGTAGCGCTTGACGAGCCGGTCGATGTTGCGGTCGAGGGTCGCGGAGAACAGCATCCGCTGGCCGCCGGGCGCGACGAGGTCGAGCAGCCGGGTGACCTGGGGCATGAAGCCCATGTCGGCCATCTGGTCGGCCTCGTCCAGCACGGTGATCGTGACCTGGTCCAGCCGGCAGTCGCCGCGCTCGATCAGGTCGGTCAGCCGTCCCGGCGTGGCCACCAGGATCTCCGAACCGCGGGCGAGCGAGGTCGCCTGCCGGTTCAGCGACATGCCGCCGACCACGGTGGTCATCCGCAGCCGGACGGACTCGGCGTACGGGGTGAGCGCCTCGGTGACCTGCTGGGCCAGCTCGCGCGTGGGCACCAGCACCATGGCCAGGGGCTTCTTGGGCTGGGCGCGCTTGCCCGCCGTGCGGGCGAGCATGGCCAGCCCGAACGCGAGCGTCTTGCCGGAGCCCGTCCGGCCGCGGCCGAGGACGTCGCGGCCGGTCAGCGCGTCGGGCAGCGTCGCGGACTGGATCGGGAACGGCTCGGTGACGCCCTGCTGGCCCAGCGTGGTCAGCAGGGCGGCGGGCATGTCGAGCTCGTCGAAGGAATCGACCGGCGGGAGCGCCGGAGCGGAGTTCTGGGGAGACGCGAAGTCACCGTGCGACTGCTGCGGTGCGGCAGCGGTGGCGGGACGTCGGCGCCTGGGATTACGGGGCGGCATGCGGAAGACCTTCCTCGGAACGGCACGTTTCGAGGAGTGCTCCGCAGCCATGGGCCACGCGAAGAAGCTTCAAGAACGAACCAGGGGAGAAGACGGACGGCGGGTGGACAGCCGGTCACGTCGTGTGAGAGGCGTCACAGATGTGACGCCACATGGAGATGTGCGGGAGCCGCCATGCCTGAGACGGGGGCCGAGACTCGAACCTCCGAGCCTGGAACCCCCGAGACATGGAGCAGCGGCGGCACCGTGGCACGAAGCCACGGTACCGCCGCTACAACGTTACTAGCCGGCGACGATGTTCTCCGCCTGCAGGCCCTTCTGGCCCTGCGTGACGTCGAAGGACACCTTCTGACCTTCCTGCAGCTCGCGGAAGCCCCCGCCGACGATGTTGGAGAAGTGAGCGAAGACGTCGGAGCCGCCGCCGTCCTGCTCGATGAAGCCGAAACCCTTTTCGGCGTTGAACCACTTCACAGTGCCAGTAGCCATGTGAGTCTCCTTTTGGGTCGGTCCCGAACCGCACCGTGCGGAACGGGAGTCGCCGCGATAAGTCCCATCCGGAGGATCCAGAAAAGAAAAAATGCGCCTGAGTTAACCTGCAGGCGCACACAAAAGTCTATGGGAACCGCAACTGAGATCCATGTTAGCACAGGGATCCGGGTGACGCCCAGTGGTCGGAGTGCGACCCCCCGGAGGGCGGGGGAAGGGTGGAGGTAGGAGCGCGCGGGAACCCGTACGGGACAAGGGGAACGGGCACGGCCGGACCTGCCGGCGGCCCCGGCCGAGACCTCATCGATACCCCGTCCCCGCAGGGAGATGGCGCGGAACGCTCCCAACATCCAGAGAACTGGCGCATACTGGACACATAATGCGATCTCCGCGAGCCGACACCCGGCGCCACCTGCCCACCAGTCCCTTCGCCCCGCCGCCCCCGGCCCCGCCGCTCGAGAACTTCGTCGTCGAGGACCTCGTGACTCACGACAAGTACGGGCTCGGCCGCGTCCTCGCGGTAGAGGAGGGAACCGCCGTCATCATCGACTTCGGACCCCAGAAGGTGCGCATCCCCGCGCCCTTCACCAAGCTCGCCAAGCTCTGAAGTCCCACACCTGATCAACGCTGGACCCGCTGTACCCGTTCCCACCCGCTCGATCCGCTCCAACCGCACCCGATCGATCGCACCTGATCGATCCCGTACCGGTTCGACCCGCATCCGATCGATCCCCGACGAGGGCAAGGGCGCCCTCGTCCCCTCTTCTTCACCTCAGCCGCTCATCCACCTGAGCCGCCGGTCCCAGCGGCACCGGTCGAAGCCGGGTCGGCCGGCCCCGTCCCCTCCACGGGCGAGGCGACCGGCGACCCCATCGTTCACCCTTCCCTGGCGTTCGCCGGGAGGTCGAGTACGGCCTTGCCCTCAACACGGCGGGAGCGCCGGGGCAGGGCGCGAAGTACCCTGAGCCCGTGACCACGTCTCCTCCACGCCGGCTGCCACGCGGGCGCTCGGCGCTGCCCGCCGGTGAGGTCTCCAAGGTGCAGCGGGCGCGGCTGCTGGCCGCCATGGCGGACGCGATGAGCGAGCTCGGCTTCGTAGGGACGCCCGTCGGGGAGATCCTCAAGCGGGCGGGGGTCTCGCGGCAGAGCTTCTACGAGCTGTTCACGTCCAAGCTCGACTGCTTCATGGCGGCGTTCGACGACGTGGCCCAGCTGATGGAGGAGTGGCTCGACGCGGCCGTGACCGAGCCGGGCGACCCGCTGGAACGATTCGAACGCGGCATCGCGGCGTACGTGGAGCTGCTCGCGATGGAGCCGGGATACGCGCGCCTGTTCATCGTGGAGTCGCACGCGGCGGGCCCGGAGGCCATCGCGCGGCGGCTGGACCTCCAGGAGCTGCTGACCGAACGGCTGGCCGGCGTCCTGGAGGCGTCCGACGACGAGGCGCGGTTCGCCTGCCGGATGATCGTCGCCGCGGTCGGCGGCATGGTGACCGGCCCGCTCATCAGCGGCGACACCACGGCGCTGCGCGAGGTCGGCGACCAGATCATCGCCCACGTCCGCGTGCTGAGACGGCAAGGCGTCCTCTAGCGCGGCCCGTCCGGCTGGATCCGCAGCGCGGCGATGACGGTGGCGAGCATCTGGTAATGCTCGGCCAGCATGCACAGTTCGACGCATTCGGGCTCGGTCAGATGCACCCGCAGGCGCGCCCAGGAGCCGTCGCCGAGGGTCCGGTTCCCGTGCAGATCATCGACCGCGGTCAGCAGCGCCCGCTGCCGGGGCGTCCATCCGTCGGCGTCCGGGCCGAGGGCGATGCGGTCCAGCTCGGCGGGGCCGATCCCGGCGCGGCGGCCCAGCCGCTCGTGGTGCTCCAGCTCGTACCGGCAGTCGCGCAGGTGCGCGACCCTGAGGATGACCAGCTCGCTCTCCCGGCGCGAGAGCCGGCCGCCGGGCATGAGCGACGAGGCGAACCAGAGCCAGGCGTGGAACATGCGGCGCTGCCGGCCGAGCGTCAGGAACAGGTTCGGCGGCCCGGTCCCCGCCGTCCGGCCCGCGACCTTGGCGAACACGTGGGTGAACAGGCCCACGTCGCCCAGCCGGCCCGGCCGGACGCGCGCGCCGGTCACGGCCGTTCCGGCTGCTCGGTCGTCAGCGGGACGCGTTCCTCCCTGGCGATGTCCAGGGCGTCGCGGAGATGCCGCTGGACGGCGAGTTCCATCACCGGCTGCGCGATCATCCGTACCGGCAGGACGCCCGCGACCCACCACGGAGCGACGACGCGCCTGGAACGCCAGGCGATGCCCCGCTCCAGCGCGTCGATGCCCACCTTCAGCGGGGTGACCTTGGAAATGGCCCCGCGGGAGCCGAGGAGCGCGGCCGTGGCCTGCGTACCGAACCCGCGATGCGTCATATCGGTGTCGAGCTCGGCGAAGTAGGCCACCCCTCCCCGCGCGCCGTACGGGCGCAGCTCGGCGCGGAGCGTGTTGCCGAGCGCCTCGACGGCGGCCTTGGAGGCGCTGTAGGCACCCAGCAGCGGAAGATTGACCGCGGCCGAGAGCGACGCCACGGCCAGCGCGTACCCGCGAGGGTGGCTGATGTACGGCCCGGCCGCCCGCAGCGTGTTGTACGAGCCGATCACGTTGACCGCGAGCGTGCGTTCCATGACCTCGGGATCGCCCCCGATCACGGGCATCTGCGCCGCGACCCCGGCGTTCGCGACGACCACGTCGAGCCCGCCGCCCAAGGACTCCGCCGCCTGCGCGGTGGTGTCCTCGACCTGGGCCCGGTCGGTCACGTCGCAAGGCCAGTACGGCGCGTCCCCGCACCGCGCGGCGACGTCCGCGAGCAGTTCGGCTTCCAGGCCGGTCAGCGCCACCCGCGCGCCCCGGGCGTGCAGCCGTTCGGCCAGCGCCGCGCCGATCCCGCGCGCCGCACCGGTGATCAGCACCCGGCGCCCCGCCAGCGATGGGGCGCGGCCACTCCTGTTCACGAGCACGTCCGGGACGCTATCACAAATAGACACCTTTGTTTATATAGGCGTGGATCCGGCCGCAGAGGGACCCTGCCGCCCGAGTTCCCGGGTTTTGACCGGGTACGAGCAGGTTAAGGCGGTGTGTCCCGCAAGGGAATCGGCGGAATGTCTAGAAGTGGACAGCGGACTTGCGTTCCTCGTCGAGCAGGACGCGCGCCGCCTGCTCGGTCTCGGGCGGCGCGGTGCCGATGACGGTGTCCAGGGTTCCGCAGGCGCTCTCCATCTTGCGGATGGCGGTTCTGATGCGGTCGCGCTCCCGCAGGAGGTCGAGCAGGAGTTCCGGGCAGTCCGCGATGAGGTGGGCTCCGTCGGTGGTCATGCAGGGCAGCAGGTCGGCGATGGTGGTCGTGGTCAGCCCGGCCGCGAGCAGAGTCCGGATGTGCGCGACGGTCGCGACGTCCGCCTCGCTGTAATCGCGGTAGCCGCTGGGACGCCGGGCGGGCCGGATCAGATCCTGCTCCTCGTAGTAGCGCAGCAGTCGCTGGCTGACTCCGGTGCGCCGTTCCAGTTCTCCGATGCGCATACGTCCTCGCTCAGGATTTGACTCTCACATGGATGTGAGAGTTTAGCTTTGCCGCATGACACGCTCAGCACGCCGGCGGCCGCCGGCTCACCACCCTTCCGCCGCGGGTCCGCGGCAGTGGATCGGGCTGGCGGTGCTCGCCCTGCCGACGCTGCTGCTGGCCATGGACGTCACCGTTCTCTACCTCGCGGTTCCACGGCTCGCGGCCGGGTTGCGGCCGAGCGGGACCGAGCTGCTCTGGATCACCGATGTCTACGGGTTCATGATCGCGGGATTCCTGGTGGCGATGGGGACGCTGGGCGACCGCATCGGCCGCCGCAGGCTGCTGATGGTCGGGGCCGGCGCGTTCGCCGTCGCCTCGGTGGCCGCCGCGTACGCGCCCAGCGCCGGAGCACTGATCATCGCGCGTGCGCTGCTGGGGATCGCGGGGGCGACCCTGATGCCCTCCACCCTCGCGCTGATCAGCAACATGTTCCGCGATCCACGGCAGCGGGGGACGGCCATCGGAGTGTGGGCGGCATGCCTGTCCGGAGGCGTCGCGCTCGGGCCCGTCGTCGGCGGAGCGCTGCTGGAGTCGTTCTGGTGGGGCTCGGTCTTCCTGATCGCCGTGCCGGTGATGGGCGTCCTGATGGTGGCCGCCCCCTTCCTGCTTCCCGAGTACCGCGACCCGGCGGCCGGCCGGGTGGACGTGATCAGCGTGGTGCTGTCGATCGCGGCCATGCTGCCGATCGTCTACGGCATCAAGTGGATCGCCCACGGGAGCGGCGTGCTCTCCGGCCTGGCCATCGTCCTGCTCGGCGTGGCGGCCGGGGCGGTGTTCTGCCGGCGGCAGCACCGGATCGAGGATCCCCTGGTCGATCTCCGGCTCTTCCGGCACCGGATCTTCAGCGCGGCCCTGATCGTCCTCTTCCTCGGACTCACCGTCACCGCCGGGACGTACCTGTTCGTCACGCGGTGGCTGCAGGCGGTCGAAGGCCTGCCCCCGCTGGCCGCCGGCCTGTGGCTGGTCCCCTGCGCGGCCGCGATGATCGTGACCTCGATGGCGGCTCCCGCCCTGGCGCGGCGGATGCCGGAGGGATACGTGATCGGCGCGTCGCTGGGGATCTCGGCGGCCGGCTTCCTGCTGCTGGCACTGCTCGACCGGCCCGCCGGACTCCCGTACCTGGTCGCCGGCATCGTCATCGTCTACATCGGGCAGGGACCGCTGATGGCCTTGGGAACCGACCTTGTCGTCGGTTCCGCCCCGCCGGAGAAGGCCGGTTCCGCGTCGGCCATCTCCGAGACGAGCACCGAGCTGGGCCTGGCGTTCGGCGTGGCCACGCTGGGCAGCATCGGAACGCTGGCCTACCGTCAGGCCGGGCCCGTCCCGGAATCGGCGGGCATCCCGCCGGACCTGGCCGACGGCGCCCGCGACACCATCGAAGGCGCCACCATCGCAGCCGCTCAACTGCCGCCCCAACCGGCCGCCGACCTGCTCGACACGGCTCAGCGAGCGTTCACGGACGCCCTGAACGCCGTCGCCGGCATCGGCGCCGCCGTGACCCTGGCTCTTGCCGTGCTGGCCGTGATCGCACTCCGCCGCCCCCGTTCGGCCGGACCGAGCGCGGCCGGAGACAGTGCCCCGGCTCCGGTCGAGTCGGTCCACTGACGTGCCCTGCCGGCCTGGCCGGGGCG
Source organism: Actinomadura sp. 9N407 (assembly GCF_044326315.1). Lineage (NCBI taxonomy): Bacteria > Bacillati > Actinomycetota > Actinomycetes > Streptosporangiales > Thermomonosporaceae > Actinomadura > Actinomadura sp. 9N407. The sequence goes on from NZ_JBIRAW010000051.1 coordinate 32,614, forward strand.
CGGTACGTTCCGGTCACTGGGAGTCGCGTTCGATGCGGATGCGCGGGTCCGTAGGTTGCCGGACGAGAAGGCGGCTCATCCTGGGGGACGGCGAATGTTGGCGAACAAGGTGTTCTTCTCGTTCACGGAAGTCGATGCCTCGCGGCACCAGGAGTACAACGCCTGGCATCAACTGGACCACATGCCGGAGAACCTGGCCCTGCCCGGTGTGACGCATGGACAGCGGTGGGTGCGCTCTCCCGATTGCGCTGAGGCCGGGGCGCCTCCCGCCGAGTTCCTGGCCGGGATGCACTACGCCACCATGTACTGGTTCCGCGATCCGGTGGAGGAGAGCTTCCAGGAGTGGCGCCGGTTGGGAGAGCAGACCTACCAGCTGGGCCGGCGGCAGGAACTTCCCTATACGAGGCGTCCCCTCATGGGGGCCTTCACCCCGGTCAAGGGCTATGCCGCTCCGCGAGTGCGGGTTTCACCGGATGTCATTCCGTTCCGGCCCAACCAGGGTCTGGAGATCAACGTGCTGCGGATCGACGAGCCCCGGAGCGAGGCCGCTCATGAGCTGTACGCCTGGCACGACCAGGTGCATATCCCCGAGGTGCTGTCCTGTGCCGGTGCCGCGGGGGCGTGGACGTTCTCCAGCCGGCATGTGAGCCTTGGCCGGCCGTCGTTCGGTGACAAGGCCGACTTCGGGGCGGGGGAGTTGCGCGTTCTGGCCGTGTTCCTGGACGAGGACCCGCTGGAGTACCTGGCGGAGAAGAAGCGCCTTGTGGGGGAGGCGCCCGGTGATTCGGCGGCGACCACGCTGCTCTCCAGCACGCTCCGTACGATCACGCCCTGGCAGTGGAACTGGTTCGACTGACCTCGCACTGGTATCTGCTCTGGAGGGGTCTGCTCTGGAGGGGTCTGTTCGCGGACGATCAGGTGACGGGGCTGCCCGAACCGCTGCCTGAATCGCCGCGTGCTCGTGCCGGTGCCGATCTCACGATTCGCCAGGAGAGGGCTACGCCGGTGGCGGCCGACAGGGCGTGGCCGAGGGTGGAGTAGTCGGGGAGCAGGCCGTACCAGTCTGCAGCGGTCAGCGGGTAGAGGACGGCTATCGCGGCCCAGGGGATGCGTAGCCATTTGGGGAGCAGGTAGGTGACCGCGCCTATCGCGCCCAGGGCGCCGAAGCTGACGCCGTAGTCGAGTTCGTACCGGATCTCGTCGGGATAGCGGCCCGTGTGGGTCGCGACGGCCACCACGGCCAGGACGATGAGGGTGACGAGGACGTGGGCGGTCGCGAAGATGGAGAAGGCCCGGAGGGTGCCCAGCCGCCGTTCCAAAGCGCTCAGGCAGACGGCGATTCCCAGGCCGATGACGAGGATGTTGTCCAGGATGGTGCCCGAGGTGTCGGCGACCAGGGCGCTGCCGACCAGGCGTAAGGGCGCCGTCCATGTCATGTCGGCGAGGTTGGTGCTGATGGCGCGGAGGATGTCGTCCTTGGTGGCGGGGGACACCAGGCGGAAGACGGCGATGTGGGTGGCCAGGAGCAGGGCCAGGTAAGCGGCCGTTCCTCGAACGCGGCTCATGGACCGGCTCCGATGTTTTCCACCGGCTCAGCGTACAGATCCGCTCATGGGGTAGGCGGCCGGCGGAGGTTGAGCGATGTCTTCACGTGTGGTCGTAGTGACGGGGGCCAGCGGCGGTATCGGGCGTGCGGCGGCTCGGGCCTTCGGGGAACGGGGCGACCGGGTCGCGCTGCTCGCCCGGGGTGAGACCGGGCTGAAGGCGGCGGCCGATGAGGTGCGCGCGGCGGGCGGCGAGGCGCTGGTGGTGCCGGTGGACGTCGCCGACCACGAGGCGCTGGAGGAGGCCGGGCGGCGGGTCGAGCGGGAGCTCGGGCCCATCGATGTGTGGGTGAACGTGGCGTTCAGCTCGCTGTTCTCCGAATTCATCGACATCAAGCCGGAGGAGTTCAAGCGGGCCACGGAGGTCACCTATCTGGGGTTCGTGTACGGGACGCGCGTGGCCCTCGACCTGATGATGCCGCGCGACCGGGGCACGATCGTTCAGACGGGGTCGGCGCTGGCGAAGCGGGGGATCCCGCTGCAGTCGGCGTACTGCGGGGCCAAGCATGCGATCCAGGGATTCCACGAGTCGCTGCGTACGGAGCTGATGCACGACGGCAGCGGCATACGGACGACGATCGTGCACATGCCGGCGGTCAATACGCCGCAGTTCGACTGGGTCGAGTCGCGGTTGCCCAAGAAGGCGCAGCCGGTGCCTCCCATCTACCAGCCCGAGGTAGCGGCCAAGGCGCTGGTCTACGCGGCGGACCATCCGGGGCGCCGGGAGTACTGGATCGGCGGCAGTACGGTCGGGACGCTGCTGGGGAACCGGCTCGCTCCGGGCCTGCTCGACCGGTACCTGGCCAGGACCGGGTTCAGATCGCAGCAGACGGGACGGCCGCAGGATCCCGACCAGCCCGCCAACCTGTGGGAGCCGGCGGACGGTGTCACCGGGCATGACTACGGCGCGCACGGGTCGTTCGATGACCGTTCCCATGGGCGGAGCTACCAGATGTACTTGGGGCGGCACCGGGGACTCATCGCCGGTGCTGCGCTCGCGGCGGGTGCGGTGCTAATCGGCCGCAAGGCGTGCCGCGCTCTCTAGGAGGACTGGTGCCCTCTGTGGCCTGATCCCTCTTTCGTTCCCCTTTTGGAGCCGCCGATGGTAGGCCGCCTGGACTGCGGGTAGGCGACCCCAGGCGGCGCTCTGGCCAGGGGGCCACGGCCGCCCGGATGGGAGGGAGAACGAGATGGCAGCCACCAATGTCGCCGACTACCTGCTGAATCGGCTGCGCGAATGGGGGGTGGAGCAGGTCTTCGGCTATCCCGGCGACGGGATCAACGGCCTGCTGGCGGCCTGGGGGCGGGCGGGTGATCAGCCGCGGTTCGTCCAGGCGCGGCACGAGGAGATGAGCGCGTTCGAGGCCGTCGGGTACGCCAAGTTCACCGGCCGGCTCGGGGTGTGCGCCGCGACGTCGGGGCCCGGCGCGATCCACCTGCTGAACGGCCTGTACGACGCCAAGCTCGACCATGTGCCGGTGGTCGCGATCGTTGGCCAGACCAACCGCACCGCGATGGGCGGCTCGTACCAGCAGGAGGTCGACCTGCTGTCGCTCTACAAGGACGTGGCCAGCGACTACGTCCAGGTCGTGAACGTCCCCGAGCAGCTGCCCAACGTGCTGGACCGGGCGATCCGGGTGGCCATCGCCGAGCAGGCGCCGACCGCGCTGATCATTCCCGCGGACGTCCAGGAACTGGACTACACCCCGCCGCAGCACGCGTTCAAGATGGTCCCGTCGAGCCTGGGCGTCGACTGGCCCGAGGTCAACGCGGACGACCAGGCGATCCGCCGCGCCGCCGAGATCCTGAACGCCGGCCACAAGGTGGCGATCCTGGCCGGGGCCGGTGCGCGGGGCGCGCGCGAGGAGCTGATCCAGGTCGCGGACCTGCTGGGCGCGGGCGTGGCCAAGGCGCTGCTCGGCAAGGACGTGCTGTCGGACGAGCTGCCGTTCGTTACCGGCTCGATCGGCCTGCTGGGGACCCGGCCGAGCTACGAGATGATGATGGACTGCGACACGCTGCTGATGGTCGGGTCCAGCTTCCCCTACACCCAGTTCATGCCCGAGCTGGACCAGGCGCGGGGCATCCAGATCGACAACAACGCCCGGCAGATCGGGATGCGCTACCCGTTCGAGGTCAACCTCGTCGGGGACGCGGCGGCGACGCTGCGCGCGCTGATCCCGCTGCTGGAGCGCAAGACCGACCGGGGCTGGCGGGACGGCATCGAGTCCAAGGTCGAGCGCTGGTGGGAGACCGTCCGGATGGAGGCGATGGTCGAGGCCGACCCGATCAACCCGATGCGGCTCTTCCAGGAGCTGTCCGAGCGGCTGCCGGACGATGCGATCATCACCGCCGACTCCGGGTCGGCGGCCAACTGGTACGCCCGCAACCTGCGGTTCCGCGGCGACATGCGGGGCTCGCTGTCCGGCACGCTGGCCACGATGGGCTGCGCCGTCCCGTACGCGATCGGCGCCAAGATCGGCAACCCGGACCGGCCGGTGATCGCGATGGTCGGGGACGGCGCGATGCAGATGAACGGGCTGGCCGAGCTGATCACGATCAAGCACTACTGGGAGGAGTGGCTCGATCCCCGGCTGGTCATCGCCGTGCTGCACAACAACGACCTCAACCAGGTCACCTGGGAGATGCGGGCGATGCAGGGCTCGCCCAAGTTCGCGGCCTCGCAGACGCTGCCCGAGGTCGACTACGCGGCGTTCGCGTCGAGCCTGGGGATCAAGGGGATCTCGGTCAACAAGCCCGAGGAGATCGGGCCCGCCTGGGACCGGGCGCTGCAGGCCGACCGCCCGGCGCTGCTGGACGTGCGCTGCGATCCCGACGTACCGCCGATCCCGCCGCACGCCAGCTTCGAGCAGGCCAAGTCCACCGCGCAGGCGATGCTGGGCGGCGACGAGGACCGCTGGGGCGTGATCAAGAAGGGCGTCAAGACCAAGATGCAGGAGTTCCTGCCGCATCGCGAGGGCGAGTGACCGATCCGCCGACCCGTCCGCCCACCGATCCGTCCGAGCGCCGGCGGACCCGTCCGGGCGACCGTGGCAACCGTAGGCCGCGCGGGTGGGGTAGGTGGAATCACCCGTCTTCCCGGTGATCATCATCCGGGCCTTCGCGCATTTCCAGGTCAGCCCCACCGTACGGCGATCAAGGAAATGGTTGTCGCCGTTCACAATTGACTTCACCGGACCTGCCGGTCACCCTTTGGGCACTGCGGCCGGAAAGGCACGTCGGTGAATAGGGCCGGGTGAAGAATACTCGGCCGGAAAAGGAAGGAGTCGTACTCCGGGGTGCCGCACCGGCTCATCGCCGCCCCCGCCGAAGTACTGCGGCGGCCCCATCAGAGGAGGAGACCTTGTCCTTCAGGAGATTCCTGTCCTTCAGGAGATTCTCGTTCGCCATCGTCACGGCAGGCGTGCTCGCCGCAGGCGTGCTGGCCCCTACGGCCTTCCGCGACGCCCCCGAAGAGCAGCAGGTCACAGTGACCGCCGCGGCCGCCGCGGCGCGTACGACATCCGTCCGGTACGGCCCGTACACGATCCCCGCGGCGACGCAGGAAGAGCACGGCGAGCTCCCCAACCAGATCGCGCTGAACGTCAAGAAGCCGTGCACCAACTGCTACATCACCGGATTCAAGCCCAATCTCGTGTACGCGGACGGGACCACCGCGAACGTCAACACCGGCCCGATGCTGCACCATGTGGTGTTCTTCAATTCCGCGAAACGCGACACCGTATGCTCCGGCCCGCAGCGGGTCATGTCGTCCGGCAACGAGCGGATGGAAAGCGTCTTCCCGGCCGGCTACGGGTTCAAGGTCAATTCCAGCGACCGCTGGACCCTGCTCTACGACCTGATGAACCACGGGCACGAGGAGAAGCAGGTCTTCATCGAATTCACGTTCACCTACGAATCGTCGTGGGGATCGCGGATCAAGCCCGTCACGCCGATCTGGATGGACGCCGGCGGCTGCGCGAGTTCCACCTGGGACGTTCCGGTGGGCGAGCCGAGCGAGAGGTCGCGGACGTGGCGGTCCACGATCTCGGGTGACCTCGTGCACATGCGCGGCCACCTGCACCACGCCGGCATCACCGTCAAGACGGAGAACGAGACCACAGGAAGCCTGCTGTGCCGCAGCGATGCCGAGGAGGGCGGTACGCCCGAGTTCATCGACCATCACGGCCGCACCGAGGTGTCCAACATGCCGACGTGCACCGGGACCCCGCTCGGCCGGATCAACCGCGGCGACACGCTGAAGATCACCGCCAACTACAAGGCGATGGAGCACGCCCACCACGGCGTCATGGGGATCATGACCGGCTGGGTGGACGAGGGTTGACCGGAGTCCGGAGGGAGGTGCGAACGATGCCGCGACCTGAGCGATTCGGTGATCCGATGCTCGCGCTGTTCCGCATGGTCGTCGGGCTGCTGTTCACGATCCACGGCGCCGCCTCGCTGTTCGGCGTGCTCGGCGGCAACCGCGGGACCGGGAAGGCGGTCGAGTTCGCCGTCTGGCCCGGCTGGTGGGCCGCGCTCATCCAGCTGGTCTGTGGCCTGCTCGTGCTGACCGGGCTGTTCACCCGGATCGGCGCGACGCTGGCGTCCGGCTCGATGGCGTACGCGTACTTCGTCGTCCACCAGCCGCGCGGGCTGCTGCCCCACCACAACGAAGGGGAGCTCGCGGCGATGTTCTGCTGGGCCTTCCTGCTGATCGCGGTGCTCGGCCCGGGCGCCTGGGCGCTGGACGCGCACCGGTCCCGCCGCCGAGCCGACGAGAGGGGAGAGATGGCCGGCCAAGGCGCCGGAAGCGGTCCGGCCCGCGCCGGCTCGACCCGGTAACCGGCACCAGGCAGCCGACACCGGCCTGCCGGAATGTTGACTCGTGGCGTGTTCGCCTGGTAACGCATTGCCAGAGGCGAACACGCCACGAGTCAACGGACGCTAGCGGCCGGACCGGCCGGCGCGCGCGGACCGTCCGGCGCGGTGGGCACGGGACCACAGCGCGTTCCAGCCGCCCGACTTCAGCCAGGTCGCGGGGATGCGCAGGCCGTCCTCGCTGATCCGTTCCCGGAACGCGGCGGTGTCGGCGCCCAGCTCGCGCGCGGCGGGCAGGGCCCGCTGCCAGGGACCGTCCTCGTCGTCCAGGGAAGTCACCGGGAAGCCCGGCACCGTGTCGGTACGCGGCGGAGCCACCGGAACGTGGCCGTTCCGCGCGGGACCGCAGGTCACCGTGACGACCAGGGCGCAGAGCAGGGGCTCGGTCGTCCGGCGGGACACGGCCCGCGCGATCAGCGGATCGCCGTCGTCCACGAGCCGTCCGATCGCCGCCCGCAGGCGGAGCGCCATCAGGCCCATCGAGTACGCGGGCGCCACCGCGGGCCTCCTGACCAGCTTGCGCAGCGAGCCCGGGAGCGGGGTGTCGCCCAGCAGCAGGTGCAGATTCTCGAAGCGGTCGCGCAAGACCGGGGCCAGACCGTCCATCGCCGTCTCCAGCGGACGGATCGACGACAGCGTCCACAGGTCGACGAGATCGAGCCCGCCATCGCCGAGCCCGTTCCGTACGGTGTTGGTCAGCGCGACGGGACCCAGGCGCCGCAGCCGGGTCAGGGAGGCCTCGGGACCGCCGCCCGGACCGCTGCCGGAACCGGCGAGGACGGCCAGGGCGCCCACCGCCGCGCCGGTGAGCTGCTCGGCCCAGGCCCGCTCGGCGAGCCCGCCGAGCGCGGGCCCGGCCTCCTGGAGCAGGCGGGGACGGGGACGCCGCCGTACGGTACGTCCCGGCGCGAGATCCTCCTCGGGGACCGGCGGCTCGGCCTCGGGGTCCTCGACGCTCCCCGGGATCGTGCCGACCCAGTCGCGGATCCGCCGTTCCAGATCGGCGTCCGGGGCCTCGTTGAACCGCGCCGCGATCTCGGTGACCTGCCAGCCGCGGACGGCGGGACGGCGCGGGCTCAGCTCCAGGTTGACCAGGATCCGGCCGTCGTCGGCGTGCAGGGCCGCGAGCCCGCACCAGCCCTTCTCCGCGTTCTCCAGGTACCACGGGCCGGAGATGCAGTTGCCCATGTAGTTGGCCCATTCGGCCAGGGTGCGGGCGCCGCGCGCCAGCCGGAAGCGGGCGCCGGTGCCCGGGACGGACGCTCCGTCCACGGCGGCGAGCGTGGCCGGCAGGGCGAACTCGCCGCCGAGCGCCTCGGCGATCTCCGCGCCGGCGCGCAGGCTCGCGGTGAAGTCCGTCCAGGTCCGCACGCTGCGGGCCGGCGCCGGTACGGGCGCGGCGCCGCCCAGCGCGACCAGCTGCGCGGCGCCGGCGATCGCCAGGGTGAGGGAACCGAGCGGCGGCTCCAGCGGCTCCGGCGTGATCTCCGGATCCGGATCGAGCCAGGGTGCCCCGACCGTGATGTCGACCTTCGCGGCCCGGTGCCCGTACAGCGGGGCCAGCGCGTCCGCCAGCTCGGCGCACCACAGCAGGTCGCCGACCACCTCCACCTCGGCGAGGTTCGGTACGTCCAGCCGTTCGAGCCGGGTGGCGATCGGTTCGCGGTCCCCGTTCAGGAGCCGCCACGCGGCGGCGTCGACCCATTCGAAGGCCGACCGTACGGTGCCCTCGCCGATCGCCTCGCGCCATTCGCGCATCTCGGCCGAGGCCCATCGGCGCAGGTTGTCCTCCGGTACGCCGAGATCCCCGTCGATCAGGTCGCGGACCCGATCGAGGACCATCCAGGCGTAATCGCGGGCGTGGGTCAGGCGCGGACCGACGTACGCCGCCAGCTTGGCGAGATCACCCGCCCCGTCCTTTCCCACCCCGCTCTCTCCCACCCCGCCCTTCGTCGACCTCTCATGGCCGTCCAGCCTGTGGTGGATCTGCCGTACGAGAAAGCCGGGACGGGCGGGCAGGCCGGTCAGCCCCGGCACCCTCTTGCCCGAGCGCTTGGCCATTTCGGGAAGCAGGCCGTCCGTCGCGGCGAGCAGCGCGGCGGACCGGGCCAGCCCCTCCTCGAAACCGTGATCGGCGACCGCCACCGCCGTACGGACCAGCGCCGTCGCGGCGTGCGCGTCCTGGCCGATCCGGTTGAGCATCCCGTCCCAGTAGAAATCCGTCGGCCGCCACCGGGCGGCGTCCGCCAGCGAGGGCTCGCGCGCGCTCCCCAGATCCGAGCGCAACTCCGCCAGGAGCAACTCGTCCTCGAAGGCCGTGTTGCGCTTGCGCAGGTCGTACCGCCGGGTCTGGCGTCCCTGGCTCGCCATCCGCCGCGCGGCCCTCGCGGCCTCGCGATGGTGCTCCGACGCCCGTTCCCACAGATCGGTGAGCAACTTCAGGCGGCGCGGCCGCGGAACGGGCGCCAGCGCCTGGCGAAGGTTCACGGCCAGGGCCGAGGGAAGGCCACCCGAAATGAGATCCGCTCCGTCGGGGACGGTCAGCGCAAGGATCCGTTCCAGCTGCTCCGGGCCCAGCACATCGCTCGCCGCCGTCGCCAGATGCAGTGCAGCCCAGCGGCCCTCGGCGATCGCGTTCGCGGCCGCCGCGCCCACCGGCTTGGTGACCGACGGCCCGAACAGCGCCACCAGGAACCCCGCCCGGGCCCCGAGCCGGTCGGCGTCCTCGATGCCCAGCACCTTGAGCGCCGCGAGCACCGCGTCCCGCTGGTCGCCCTGCGCACCCTCCAGCCGCGCCGTGCGGAAGCCGTCCCCCAGATCGATGCCCGCGCCCGCCGCCACGACCCCGCCGTCCCGTACGAGGCGCGCCAGCCCGGCCACCGCGCGTTCCACGCAGGCGGCGTCCGCCGTGGCGGGACCCAGCGCGACGGCGGCACCGGGCTCCGCCTCGCCCTCACCGGTCAGCCGTACGGGACCGGACCGCCGGGGCGCCCAGGCGGCGAGCCCCGGTGCCGCGACGACGCCACCCGCGAGCCGAAGTCTCATCCGGCACATCATGACCGACGGCACGAACCACGCCAAAGGGATTTCGAAATACGGGCTGTCCCCCCGCTTGCCTCCGGCGCGCTCATGCTCCGCCCACCGCCCGTGGCCTTGGCCGACCCCGGCCGCAGAGACTCCGAGTAACGGGTCGTGCCCCTGCTCGCTTCATGCCCGTGGCCTTGGCCGACCCTGGCTGTTGTACGGTTTGCAGCCGTGGGGCCGGTAGGCCTGGCGCGGAAGCCGGGACCGGCTCCGCAGCCGTTCCATGTCCCTGGGGGTGCCGCAGCCGCGTGGTGAACCGGCCGTCGATGGGATCCGTGCGGGCGCGGATCACCAGGACCTTTCTGTCGCGCTTCCAGCACCCGGCGCAGGTGGTGGTGAGCGGCTTCCTGCTCGTGATCACGATCGGTACCCTGCTGCTCCTGCTGCCCGCGTCCACCGACACCGGCGAGTCCCCGCGGTTCCTGGACGCGCTGTTCACCTCCACCTCCGCCGTCTGCGTCACCGGGCTGGTGGCGGTCGACACCGGAACGCACTGGTCGACGTTCGGGCACGTGGTGATCGCCGGGCTGATGCAGGTCGGCGGGCTCGGCATCATGACGATGGCCACCCTGTTCGCCGTGGTCATCTCGGGCCGGGTCGGCCTGCGCGCCCGGCTGGCCGTCCAGGCCGAGACCAAGTCGCTGCGGATGGTCGACGTCCGCCGGCTGGTCCGGAACGTGGTGCTCTTCAGCCTGTTCTGCGAGGCGATCGCCGCGACCGTGCTGACCGTACGGTTCGCCACCGAGTACGGGCAGCCGCTCGGGCGGGCCCTGTACTGGGGCGTCTTCCACGCCATCTCCTCGTTCAACAACGCGGGCTTCGCGCTGTGGTCCGACAGCCTGACCCGCTTCGCCGGTGACCCGTGGATCTGCATGACCGCCGCGATCGCGGTGGTCGTCGGCGGCCTCGGCTTCCCGGTGGTCTTCGAGCTGGCGCGCGGCTGGCGCCGGCCGAGCGCCTGGTCGATCCTGACCCGGGTGACCCTCGGGATGACGGCCACCCTGCTGACCCTCGGAACGGTCGTGCTGACGCTCAGCGAGTGGAGCAACGAGCGGACGCTCGGTGCCCTGCCCCCGGGGACCCGGCTCCAGGCCGGCTTCTTCGCCGCGGTGATGCCCCGCAGCGGCGGGTTCAACAGCGTCGACATCGGGCAGATGCGTCCCGAGAGCTGGCTCGTCACCGATGTGCTGATGTTCATCGGCGGCGGCAGCGCCGGAACGGCCGGCGGGATCAAGGTGACCACGTTCGGGCTGCTGGCCTTCGTCATCTGGGCCGAGCTGCGCGGCGAGACCCGGGTGAACGTGGGCCACCGCCGGCTGCCCGAGGGCACCCAGCGGCAGGCCGTCGCGATCGCCCTGATGGCCGTGGGCTTCGTGGTCACCGCCACGTTCACGCTGATGCAGATGACCGAGCACACCCTGGACCAGGTGGTGTTCGAGGTCGTGTCGGCGTTCGCCACCGTGGGCCTGTCGACCGGCATCACCGCCGAGCTGCCGACGGCCGGCCACGCGCTGATCGTGGCACTGATGTTCATCGGCCGGATCGGTCCCCTCACACTGGGAACGGCACTGGCGATTCGCGAGCGCACCCGGCGCTACGAGCTACCAGAGGAGCGACCCATCGTTGGCTGACATCGGAAACGACCCCGTGGTGGTGATCGGACTCGGCAGGTTCGGTACCTCGCTGGCCCTGGAGCTGGCCAAGCGCGGCACCGAGGTGCTCGCCATCGACAACCGGCCCAAGATCGTCCAGAGCCTGTCCGGCCGGCTGACGCACATCGTCTCGGCCGACGCCACCGACATCGACGCGCTGCGCGAACTGGGCGTCGCCGACTTCTACCGGGCCGTGGTGGGCATCGGCGGCGACCTGGAGGCCAGCATCCTGACCACCTCGCTGCTGGTCGAGCTGGACATCGACGACATCTGGGCCAAGGCCATCAGCCGCCAGCACGCCCGCATCCTGGAACGGATCGGCGCCCACCACATCGTGCTGCCCGAGCACGACATGGGCGAGCGCGTCGCCCACCTCGTCAGCGGCCGGATGCTGGACTACCTCGAAGTCGACGAGAACTTCGCCCTCGCCAAGACCCTCCCGCCCAAGGAACTCGTCGGCATACCCCTGGGCGACACCCGCCTGCGCGCCAAGCACGGCGTCACCGTCGTGTCCGTGAAGCGCCCCGGCGAGGACTTCACCTACGCCACCACCGAGACCATCCTTGAGTACGGCGACGTCATCCTGATCGCAGGCCCCATCACCAAGGTGGAACGCTTCGCCGAACGCGCCTGACTGTTTCATAGGGCCTGACCTTGCGCCTCGGCCTGTCGGCCCGGCGTCGTACGCTCACCGCCATGACCCGTACGACGCCACCGCGCCCGGTCGACATCGCGGCCGTCTTCCCAGAGATCAAAGAGCTTGCCCGCATCACGACCCGCCTGCATCCCCGGGCGGGAGCACCGGGGGTGAAGGACAGTTCGGTGGGCGGCCCGCTGCTGTGGCCGGCCGATGAGCCATGGCCGGTCTGCACCAAGTCCCACTACATGGACGGGATTCTGGAGCGGCTGGATATCGAACGCCGCCGCCGCCTGATTTTGGCGGCATCGCGGGGACGCAGGTTCACGCCTGAAGAACAGGCAGAGATCATCCGCCTCGGTGAGATCCCCGTCTCCCCGCCCGAGGAGCCCTTCACCCTGCTGGCGGTGGCGCAGCTCTACTGCCGTGACATCCCCGATCTCGTCGCACCGCCGGGGATGGACATGCTCCAGGTGCTGTGGTGCCCGTTCGATCATGATGGCGATGGCATGTACTGCCCGGCGGTGACGCTGCGCTGGCGCCGGTCGGCCGATGTCGTGGACGTCATCGACCCCCAGCCCGAGCCCGAGGTGATGGGGTACGGCTACCTGCCGAACCCCTGCGTGCTCCACCCCGAGCAGGTGACCGAGTACCCGTACTGGGATTTCCTCCCCGATGACCTGGGGCGCAGGTTGGCGGAATGGGAGGACGATTCCGAGCACTCGTACCAGTGCGACCTGTCCATCGCGAGCGGCTGGAAGATCGGCGGGTATTCCCAGTGGAACCTCACCGACGGCTATCCCATGGACTGCGAGTGCGGCACCGCCATGGAGCTGCTTTTCATGATCGACAGTTCGGAATGGGATGGGATCATCAGCTGGCGCCCCCGTGAGGACGACGATTCCGACGACCCCAATCCCCCCGGCGTCACCATCAGTCGCGGCTACCGGCTGTGGATCTTCACCTGCCCCGACTCGTTCGATCACCCCCACGAGATGAGCATCCAGTGACGGTCAGCCGGGCCAGGCGTTTTCGGCGGTGGTCGTACGGACGAACTCGGTGAAGTCGCGGGCCGGGCGGCCCAGGGCGCGCTGGACGCCGTCGGAGAGGTAGGCGTCCAGTCCCTTCCTGATGGCGGCGATCACGTCGGCGTAGTCCTGGGCGTCGGCGGCGGTCCAGCCCTGCGCGACGAGTTCGTCGATGAACGTGCCGGCGGGCAGCGGGACGTACCGGATCGTGCGGCCGGTCGCGGCGGAGATGTCGGCGGCGGCCTCGGCCATGGTCAGGGCGCGGGGGCCGGACAGTTCGTAGACCTGCCCGGCGTGGCCGTCCTCGGTGAGAGCGGCGGCGGCCACGGCGGCGATGTCGTCGGCGTCGACGAAACTGGCCGCGCCGTCGCCGGCGGGCAGCCTGATCTCGCCCGCGAGGACCGCGTCCCGGAAGAAGCCCTCGCTGAAGTTCTGGGCGAACCAGCCCGGCCGGATGATCGTCCACGCGACGCCACTGGCGCGTACGGCGGCCTCGCCGTCGGTGTGGGTGGCGCCGACCGGGCTGGTCGGGTCCCCGTAGCCGGGCACGTCCACGCCCCGGCCGGACAGCAGGACGATCCGTTCGACGCCGAGGTCCACCGCGCGTTCGACGAAGGGGCGAGTGAGGGTGGTTCCGTCGAGCGGGACGAGGTAGACCGCCCGCACGCCCTTCAGGGCGAGGTCCCAGGTGGTGCGGTCGGTCCAGTCGAAGGGCTGCTCGCCGGTACGGGACGCCACCCGGACCGGGACGTTCCGTGCGGACAGGAGCGAGGCGACGCGGCGGCCGGACTTGCCGGTGCCGCCGAGGATCAGAGTTTCGGTCATGGGTCCAGTGAAGCCGCGAGCGGTGAGACGGAACATGGTTGAAGAGCGCACATCGATGTCTGTGCATCTCATCCAGCGGCTAGCGTGGGGTCATGGACGCGATGGCGGAACTGCTGGACGGCGTGCGCGCGAGAGGCGCGATCTTCGGGCAGGCGGTGATGGATCCGCCCTGGTCGGTGCGGTTCGCGACCGGGGCGCAGCTGACGCTGGTCGCGATGGTGCGCGGGGAAGCCCTGGTCGTCCCGGCGGAGGGCGGGCCGGTGCCGGCGCGCGCCGGTGAGGTCGTGATCGTCCGGGGACCCGAGCCGTTCGTGGTCGGCGACGCGCCGGACGCACCGGCCCGGTACGTGGTGACCGTGGACGATCACTGCCTCCGGGCCGACGGCACCCAGGAGATCGCGCAGGACGTGCGGACCTGCGGGGAGAGTCCGGACGGCTCGGCGCTGATGCTCGCCGGCGCGTACGACGGCCGGGGCGGGATCAGCGGGCGGCTCCTGCGCACGCTGCCCCGGGTCCTGGCCGTTCCCGGCGGCTCGCCGCTGGACCAGATCGCCGCGGAGATCACCATCGAGCGGCCGGGGCAGCAGGTGGTCCTGGACCGGCTGCTGGACCTGCTGCTCGTCTCGGCGCTGCGCGGCTGGTTCGACCGGCCGGAGGCGAACGCTCCCGCGTGGTACGGGACGATGGACGATCCCGTGGTGGCCGAGGCGCTGGGGCTGATCCATGACGATCCGGCCCGGCCGTGGACGGTGGCGGGCCTGGCGGCGAGCACGGGCGTGTCCCGGGCCACGCTGGCCCGCCGGTTCGCCGCGCGGGTCGGCGAGCCGCCGATGGCCTATCTGGCCGAATGGCGCATCGCGCTGGCGGCCGATCTGCTGCGCCAGAGCGACGGAACGGTGAGCTCGATCGCCCGCCGGGTCGGTTACGCCAACGTCTTCGCGCTGAGCGTCGCGTTCAAGCGCCTCCGGGGCGTCACCCCGAGCGAGTACCGCGTGGGGTGATGTTCACCTTGGCGCGCAGCCAGCGGGGCGTGCGCGCGGGGGAGACGCCGAACATCGCCCAGCCGTTGGTGCCGCTGGTGAACGTTCGGACGCCGTCGAGGCGGGACGCGTGGAAGGCCGGGGAGTGGGCGTTCAGGACGGCCGTTCCCTTGCCCGTGGCACGGAACTTCGACAGCCAGCGTTTCAGGAGCGCGCTCTCTTTGGGGTCGCTGAGCCGGGAGTGATGCCCGACCACGATCACCGAACGGACGGACGGGTCGCGCCGGGCACCGTCCAGGGCGTTCCGGAGCATGTGGAGCTGCCGGAACGACCCGGCCCGGTAGGTGGTCGTGGACGAGTCCAGCAGGATGAAACGGGTGCCCTCGCGATCGAACGTCCGCCACGGTCGCCCGAAGATCCGGCGGAAGTTCTCGATCGTGCCGGGGCCGCGGATCTCCTGGTCGCCGGGCAGGTAGTGGTACGGGACGCGGCCGCCCAGTTCCTCGTCCAGGGCCCGTTTCGCCGCCGCGAGGTCGGCGGTGCGGCCGGTGCTCGCGAAGTCGCCGTTGACGATCAGGAAGTCCGGCCGGGCGGCCACCACCTCGCGGAGCGCATGCCTGGATGCTCCCGACACCACCGCGAACCGCAGCCCCCTGTTCTCAAGGGTGCTGTCCTGGGCTGTGCCCTCCTGAATGATCACGGGATCGGGCGGCGGCTGTGTGGTCGTCTTCTTCCCCTGGACCTCGGCCGTCACCAGCGACGGATCGGACGGGTCGCAGGTCAGCCTCGTGTCGGACGGTTCGATCGGTGCGGAGTAGCCCTCCCGGTCGAACCCGACGACCTTGTACGCGCCGTTCCGCCGGGTCAGGGCGACGCGGGCCAGCCGGCCGAGCACGGTGAGCTCGGCCTGGCCACGGGCCTTGCCCTTGACCGCCTTGCCCTTGACCGCCGTGACCGTGACGGGACCGGGCTCGCGGGCGTGGAACGTGCCGTTCCGATCGATCCTGCCGCGCGGACCGCTGATCCAGCGCGGGACGCCCTTGGCGGGGCCCAGGGTCTCGTCGTGGCCTCGCGCGATGAGCCTGCGGGTCAGGCCGGGGAAGACGCGGGTGCTGGACGTCTTCACCGAGAAGCCCGTGAGCCTGCCGCTGCCCTTGGCGAAGAGTCCGATGCCGTTGGGTACGGCGCGTTCCCGGCCACCGGACGGCTGGTTCTCCACGCGCGGCCGGGAACGGCCCGGCTCGCGGCCCAGGAGGGTGGACGAGCCGCCGCCGTCGAGGTTGAGCGCGTCGTGTGCCCCGGCCTCCTTCATGAGGGCGGCCAGTCCCGCGAGCGTGACGCCCCGGCTGTCGGCCTGCCGCCCGTCCACGGTCATCAGGATCATCCGGCGGCGGTCGGCGGTGAAGCCCACTGCGGTACGGGGGTGCCTCACGGGATCGGGGAGCGGCGGGATCCGGCCGTTCTCGAGCAGGACTTGGCGTCCCCCGATGGCGAAGGCGGGCTTCCTGCCTGAGGAGCGGGGACGGTAGCGCAGGCCGACCGGGTCTCCAGGCTTCAGTGCGCGCAGGAGGTCGCCGCCGTTCTCCAGCAGGACGAAGCCGTTCGCGGGGATGGGGCCGGAGCCTGGTTCGTCCGAGATGGAGGAGACCTTGCCGTCCACCACGAGGACCTCGGTCCCGTTCGCGCGTGGACGAGTCCCCCAGAGGGGCGTGTAGGCGCCGATCCCGCGAACGGTGTGCGTATTGAGCTGGTCGAGCCGGATCCTGCGACCCCGGGGGAGGACCACTTCGCCGTCCAGGAAGATCTGGGCGACCTGACCCAGCCCGTCCCGCCCGATCCCGGCCGTGCCGGTGGGCCAGCCGGGCCTCGCCGACTTGATCAGCCTCCCGTCGTCCACGGCCGCTCCGTTGGGTGCCCCGGTACGGCCGATGTCGAAGAAGTCGCCGTTCACGGCCGCGATCGCCCCGGCCCGTTCCGCCTGCCTGGACAGCGGCTCGGTGGACGCGACCGTACCGGGCGACAGGTATCCGGCCCGCACGCCGGCCGTCAGATCGACCGTCAGCAGGTCGGCCCGCAGCCACCCCTTGGGGCTGAGCCGGTCGAACGAGGTCAGCGTGGTGCCGGGACCCACGCGACGCGTCCTGCGGTC
This sequence comes from Actinomadura sp. 9N407, assembly GCF_044326315.1. Classification (NCBI taxonomy): domain Bacteria; kingdom Bacillati; phylum Actinomycetota; class Actinomycetes; order Streptosporangiales; family Thermomonosporaceae; genus Actinomadura; species Actinomadura sp. 9N407. The sequence goes on from NZ_JBIRAW010000051.1 coordinate 49,454, forward strand.
GATGTCCAGCGGGTCCGCGTGCGCGGGTACGGCCGTGGCGGTGGACGCCGGCAGAGCAGACGCCAGCAGCGTGAGCAAGGCAGGCGCGAACACGGTAGGCACATGCACAGGCCCAGATAACTGGAGTCACACCCGCCACGGCCGGAACGCGGGCCCACGCGTCCGCAAAGATCCACTCAAGCGCACCGGACCACCCGCCCCGGTTGACTCGTGGCGTGTTCGCCTGTTTCGCGGCCGTGGAAGGGCGAACACGCCACGAGTCAACGGAGCTAGGCGGGGCGTAGGACCGAACGGTCGCCTAGCTCGATGGTGACCCGGAAGGTCCGGGACGTGATGAGCCAGCCCTCGCCCGTACGGGTCCAGTGGTCCTCGTACTCGCCGAAGCACTCGTACGTGAGGCCCTCGGTGGGCCCCTTGCCGAGGTGCATCACGCGCCCGTAGGTCAGGGAACGGGCCTGGTCGCCGTCCACCTCCACGCGGTGGTTGCCGAGCAGGTGCTGGGACGGGCCGCAGCCGCCCAGGTGCCGCCGGACCTGCGCCACGATCGCGTCCCGGCCGGACGCGCCATAGCCGGTCGCGTCCGGGGTGAAGGCGGCGCCGAGGGCGTCCCAGTCGCGGGTGTCGAGGGCGGTGGCGGCGGCGCACAGCCCGTGGACGATCTCCTCGCGGGCTGCGTCGCGGCCGGTCGTCACACCGACTCCTTGCGGAAGCGCTCGGCGGCCGGGAAGTGGGAAGCGAGCAGGTCGGGGGACTCCTCGCGGCCGTCCAGGATGCGGTTGGTCCGGTTGACGGCGCGCCAGCCCTGGTCCGTACGGCGCAGCGTCCAGTGGTTGGCGGTGGCGCGGCGGAGGGCGAAGCCGTCCGGGCCGTTCACGATCATGAGGGTGTAGCAGACCGCGGTGGCGTCGTCGCCGTCCAGCGTGATGTGCGGGGCACCGGCGAAGTGCGCGCAGCCGCCCGCGATCCAGCGCTGGTGGTTGCCGGACTTGACCATCGCCCTGATCTGCTGCTGCCCCTCCATCAGGATCTCGTCGACGTCGTACACGCCGTCCGGCTCCCACAGCCCGGCCACCTGGTCGGCGCAGCCGCTGTCCACCAGGGGCGCGTACGAGAGGATCAGCCGGGTGATCGCCTGCTCGTCCTCGACGGCGCGCAGCCGGTCTTCCAGGGCCGCCAGCCGCTGCTCGAGTGCGTCGGTCATCGCTTCTCTCCCTGCTGTGCTTCCACGCCCGGCTGTGCTTCCACGCCCTGCTGTACTTCCACAGAGCCTTCTTGTCCGGCGCGCACGTCCTCGAAAACGAGCCCGTGGTCGTCGGCCAGCTCGCGGAGGGCCGCGAGCTGCTCGCAGTAGTGCCGGGCCGAGGAGGACTCCAGCCGTACGCCGGCGATCGTGGCGCCCGCGTCGCGCAGGCGGCCCAGCGCCCTGCCGGCGGCGGCGGGGTCCTCGATCGGGTTCAGCGGGCGGTTCGGGCCCAGCACGACGTCGAAGCCGTCGGGCAGGTCGGTCTCGGCGAGCATCGTGGCCATCGTGTCGAGCGGGAGCCCGAACGGCACCCAGCCGTCGGCGGTCGCGGCCCGGCGCAGCGAGCGGGCCGAACGGCCACCGATCCAGAGCGGGACGTGCTCCTGTACGGCGTGCGGCTCCACGACCAGGCCGGAGTAGTCGTAGTACGTGCCGTGGTGGCTCGGCTCGCGCTGGGACAGGGAGCCCTGGAGTGCGGCGAGGGCCTCGTCGGCGCGGGCGCCCCGGTCCTTGAACGGCGCGTCCAGCAGCGCGAACTCCTCTTCGAGGCTGCCGACGCCCAGGCCGAGCGTGAGCCGCCCGCCGCTGACGCGGTCGAGGGTGCCGTAGCGCTTGGCGATGGCCAGCGGGTGGTGGTAGCCGAGGACCAGGACCTGCGTGACCAGCCGGATCCGGCTGGTCCGGGCGGCGATGTAGCCGAACGTGGCCAGCGGGTCCCAGTAGACGCCGCCGCGCTGCTCGGCCGCCTCGGTGGGCACCGCCACGTGCTCGCTGCACGTGACATGGTGGTAACCGAGCCGGTCGGCGGTCTCGGCGATCAGTCCGATCTCCTCGATGCCGGCGTCGCGTTCCCAGGCCGCGTGCCCCGGGGGCGGCTGTGCCACCACCGGAGTGACGATGCCGATCCGCATCCGTGCTCCCTTAGCTGGTAGTGCGTGTGACTGGTAGTACGTGCGACTGGTAGTACGTGCGACTGGTAGTGCAGTGGCTGGTAGGTGGCGCGAGTCGCTGGTGGTGGTACCGGTCGCCGGTGGTGCGAGCGACCGTGGTCATGCGTGTGGATCAAGAAAACATTCTACTGAGATGTGCTGGTGCGGCCGGGTGCTCGTGGGGCCGCTGAGAGTTGCGGCAAGAGCAACTTAACCTGCTGGAACTAGACCTCTTCCCAGACTTGGTCCGGGTTGCTAGATTCCAAGTAACAAGAATTCATTTCAGTCAACGGGAGCTGCGATGAGCGAGCAGACGGTGGACCCCGGGGTGCGCCACGACCCGGCCTCTTTGCGCCACGAACCGCCCCCGTCGATGGTCGAGCGGATCTCGCTGATCCTGGACGCCTTCAGCGGGCAGTCGGCCCGGCTGACCCTGGAGGACGTGGCCAGGCACACCGGGCTGCCTCGTTCCACCGCGCACCGGATCCTTGACCAGCTGGTACGGCAGCGGTGGCTGGAACACAATTCCTACGGTTACGGCCTGGGCCAGCGGGCGCTGGGTCTCGGTGGCCGGGACGGCGGGCACGGCAAGATCCGTGAGGCCGCCGCGCCGCTGCTGCACGAGCTGCAGATCACCACCGGCCTCGTCGCCCATCTGGCCGTGCTGGACGGCGCCGAGATCTACTACCTGGACAAGATGGGCGGACGCTACGCCTCCGTCGTGCCGTCCAGGGTCGGCGGCCGCGCCCCCGCCCACTCGACGGCGCTGGGCAAGTCGATGCTGGCCTGGCTGGAGCCCGAGGAGGTCGAGGCCAGCCTCGGCTCCGGTCTCAGCCGGCTGACCAGCCGTACCATCGGCGAGTTCAGCACGCTGCACCAGGAGCTGCACCGCATCCGGCAGCGCCGCGGGCTGGCGTTCGAGCGCGGCGAGTCGTTCCCCGGCATCGCCTGCGTGGCCGCCGCGATCCGCGGCCACGAGGGCCCGGTCGCCGGCATCTCCCTGGTGGGCGACATCCGTACCCCGCTGGAGAACGTCGCGCCGCTGGTGGCGACCGCCGCCCGCGAGGCGGCGCAGCAGCTGTTCCTCGGCCCGGTCGAGGTCAGGCGCACCCGTTCCCGGCGCGGCACCTGCGCCGCTCCGGTGGCCGACGCGTCCTGGTCCGCCGAGACCCTGAACCGGCTGCTGGCGATGGACGGCCGCGGCGACTGGATGTGACGGACCGGCGGTGCAGGGGGCGGTCGGGGATGTGCTCGGCCCCACCGGCCGTCCCTGGATCAGATGTGACGCACCGGCGATACGGGACACACCGGCAATACGGGACGCACTGGCGATACGGGGCACACTGGCGATACGGAGGGCGGCCCGGGTGGCCAGGGTGGCGGGGGGCGTGCTCAGCCCCACCGGTCGCCCCGGGACCACGGGTACGGGGCGATCGGCCCCTCCGGCTCGCCGATCCCGAACCGGCTGCGGAAGAAGATCATCGGCCGTTCGCCGGCATGCTCCTCGCCCCGCTCCTCCACCCTCGGGATCTCGATCGCCAGCACCCGGCCGATCACCACGTCGTGGTCGCCGGCCCGGTGCACGTTCTCGATCCCCGCGTGCACGCGCAGCAGCACCTCGGGCAGGGACGGGGTGCCCCAAGGGGACAGCTCCCAGTCGAGACCCTCGTACTTGCGGCCCTTGCTGGAGCCGAAGCGCTGGCACAGCTCGCGCTGGTCCTCGCCCAGCACGTTCACGCAGAACCGGCCCGCGCCGCGGATCCGGGGCCACGACCGGCCGCGGTGGTCGGCGCAGAACAGCACCAGCGGAGGATCCAGCGACACCGACGTGAACGACTGGCAGGCGAAGCCCACCGGCTCGTCGCCCTCAAGTCCGGTGACCACCGTCACACCGGTGGCGAACTCGGCCATGGCCCGCCGGAACTCGTCCGGCGTGGGAGCCGGCACCGACGTGGCAGGACCGGGTTCTGCGGTGAGCGCTGGCTCGGCTGACATCAGTCACCTCGTTGCTCTTGGCGGGCCGAACAGAACCCTGACGTTAGGTCGCGCTCCGTACCGTCCCGTAGCGCGATCCCGATGAGTGGAACCCGCCGCCCGGCGGCCCCGGCCCGGCGGTCGCCCGACTCTCGTGAGACGCGCGTCCCGCTGATCGGGATCCACCCGGGCGATTTGCACGAGCGCTTGATTACCTTCGGGTACGCCACCCCATAGTGCCCAAAACAGTGCCCATCCTGAAGACGGTGTTCATCCAGGACACTGGTCACCCGGACAGTGTCCATCCCGACGGCCGGTGTTCACCCCGAGAACAGCGGCCATCCCGACGACCAGTGCCCACCCCGAAGACCAGTGCCCATCCCGAAGAGCTGAGGGACCATGACCACGGAGCTGACCTACGAGTCGACGTCGCGCGAACTCGCCACCGACCAGGGCGTGCTGCGTTACCACGAGGCCGGCGACGGCCCGCCGCTGCTGCTTCTGCACGGATCGGGCCCCGGAGTCACCGGCTGGCGCAACTTCCGCGGCAACCTCGGGGTGCTCGCCGAGCACTTCCGCTGCCTGATCCTGGAGTTCCCCGGGTTCGGCGTGAGCGACCCGACCGATGAGCACCCGATGCTGGCCGCCCCGGCCTCGGTGATCCGCTTCCTGGACGGGCTGGGCCTGGACCAGGTCGACGTGATCGGCAACTCGATGGGCGGGATCGTCGGGACCAACGTGGCGCTGGCCCACCCCGAGCGGGTGCGCCGGCTGGTCACCATCGGCGGCATCGGCCGGAGCATCTTCAGCCCCGCGCCGGGCGAGGGCATCAACCTGCTGATGGAGTTCACCGAGGAGCCCAGCCGCGAGCGGCTCGTCCAGTGGCTGAACTCGATGGTGTACAACCCGAAGCTGGTCACCGAGGAGCTCATCGAGGAGCGCTGGGAGCAGGCCACCGACCCGGCCACCCTCGCCAGCGCCCGCAAGATGTACAGCAAGGCCGCGATGACCTTCAACTTCAAGATGCAGGCGCAGTCGGACACGCCCCCGTACTGGGCGATGCTGCACAAGCTCAAGGCGCGGACCATGATCACGTGGGGCCGTGACGACCGGGTCAGCCCGATGGACATGGCGCTGATCCCGATGCGCACCATCCCCGACGTGGAGGTGCACATCTTCCCGAACTGCGGGCACTGGGTGATGATCGAGCAGAAGGCGGCCTGGGAGAGTGCCGTGCTGGCCTTCCTGACCCGCAAGGACGAGTCGTGAGCGGGGAGCACGGCGTTGGCCGGAAAGACAGCGGTGGCCAGGAAGTCAGCGGAAGCGGGGAGCACAGCGTGAGCGAGTCTTCGCAGGGCTGGGACGCCGAGTACGACCTGGTCATCGTCGGCAGCGGCGGGGGCGGCATGGCCGCCGCGCTGAGCGCCGTCGACGCCGGGCTCAAGCCGCTGATCGTGGAGAAGGGCTCCAAGTTCGGCGGCAGCACCGGGCTGTCCGGCGGCGGCATCTGGGTGCCCAACAACCCCACGCTGCGGGCCGCCGGGCACGACGACAGCCGCGAGTCGATCCGCCGCTACCTCGACCTGCTGACCGAGGGCCAGGTCCCGGCCGAGCGCCTGGACGCCTTCGTCGACAACGGCCCCGCCGCGATGGAAGTGCTCGACAAGAGCAAGTGGATGCGGTTCTTCTGGACCAAGGGCTACGCCGACTACCACCCCGAGCTCGAGGGCGGCCGGCCCAAGGGCCGTTCGATCGAGGCCAAGCCGTTCGACACCCGCAAACTCGGTGAGGACGAGAAGTACCAGCGGGCCAACAGCATGGCGGGCCCGCTGGGCCTGTGGGTCACCGCGAAGGACTACCACGACCTGGCGATGGCCAAGCGCACCTGGGCCGGCCGCCGGGCCACGCTGGTGGCCGCCTGGCGCGTCTCGTCCAACATGGTCCGGCGCCGCCACATGTCGACCGGCGGGCGCGCGCTCGTCGCCCGGCTGCGGATGGCGCTCAAGGACGCCGGGGTCCCGCTCTGGCTCAAGACCACCATGACGGAGCTGGTCGTGGAGGACGGCGCCGTCACCGGCATCGTCGTGACCGAGCGCGACGGGACGACCAAGCGCCTGCACGGGCGGCGCGGCGTGCTGCTGGCGTCCGGCGGCTTCGACTTCAACCAGGAGATGCGGGACAAGTACCTGCCCAAGGGCGGCCAGGAGAACCACGCCATGGGCGCCCGCGGCAACACCGGCGACGGCATCCAGCTGGGCGAGGGGCTGGGCGCCGCGCTGGACTTCATGGACGACGCCTGGTGGATGCCGGCCGTGCACCACCCGGCCGGCGCGACGATCCCGCTGGTGTCCGAACGGGCCATCCCGCGCCAGGTGATCGTGTCCGGCGACGGCAAGCGGTTCACCAACGAGGCCGCACCGTACGTCAACTTCGTGCACGACCAGCTCGAGGGCGGCCACGTCCCGGCGTGGTTCGTGATGGACGCCAAGGCCCGTTCCCGCTACCCGTTCGCGCAGATCCTGCCGGGCGCGCCGATCCCGAAGGCGTTCTACGACGCGGGCATCGTCTTCAAGGCCGACACGCTCGCCGCCCTCGCCGAGAAGATCGGCGTTCCGGCCGACGCGCTCGGCACGACCATCGAGACGTTCAACGGGTACGCGAAGGCGGGCAAGGACCCGGAGTTCGGCCGTGGCGACAGCGCCTACGACCGCTACTACGGCGACCCCAACCTCAAGAACCCGAACCTGGACGTCATCGACACGGCGCCGTACTACGCGTTCCGGCTGGAGGTCGGCGACCTCGGCACCAAGGGCGGGCTGGTCTGCGACGAGCACTCCCGGGTGCTGCGCGCCGACGGCTCGGCGATCGAGGGCCTGTACGCCACCGGCAACACCACGGCCTCCGTGATGGGCCACGAGTACGCGGGACCGGGCGCCACCATCGGCCCGTCCATCGTCTTCGGCCACATCGCCGCCAAGCACGCCGCAGCGGCCAGTGCCGGCTCCAAGACCGGTGCCGGCTCCAAGACCGGTGCCGGATCGCAGGCAAGCGCTGAGTCCCAGGCAAACGCCGCGTCCCAGGCAAGCACCGAGTCCCAGGCAAGCACTGAGTCCCAGGCCCGTACAGAGGGGAGGACGTCCCGGTAATGACGGGTCCGGCTTCACTCAAGGCGCGCGTCGTCGAGGTCGTGCGCGAGACCGAGGACGCGCACTCGATCGTCCTCGAACCCGCCGAGGGGGACGCGGACCGGTTCACGTACCGGCCCGGCCAGTTCCTCACGGTACGGGTCCCGGCCGGGGACGGCTGGGCCGCGCGCTGCTACTCGCTGTGCAGCTCGCCCGTCCTCGGCGAGCGGCTCAAGGTGACGGTCAAGCGCGTCGCGGACGGCGTCGGATCCAACTGGATCTGCGACAACGTGACCGAGGGCGACGTCCTCGAGGTGCTGCGTCCCGCGGGGACGTTCACGCCGCGTTCGCTGGACGACGACTTCCTGCTGTTCGCCGGCGGGAGCGGCATCACCCCGGTGATGTCGATCCTGAAGTCCTGCCTGGCCGGAGGCACCGGGACGGTCACCCTCGTGTACGCCAACCGGGACGAGCGGTCGGTCATCTTCGCCGAGGAACTGCGCGCCCTTTCGGCCGAGCACGGCGAGCGGCTGACGGTCGTCCACTGGCTGGAGTCGGTCCAGGGCCTGCCCTCCGAGGACGCCGTACGGGCGCTGTGCCGTCCGTACACCGGCCGTGAGGCGTTCATCTGCGGGCCGCAGAAGTTCATGGACATGGCGGTCGCGGCGCTGGACGGCGCCGGCATGCCGTCCCGCCAGGTGCACGTGGAGCGCTTCTTCTCGCTGGCCGGCGACCCGTTCGGCCCGTTCGAGGACGACGCCGCGGACGAGACGGACGGCGCGGCCGACCCCGGCGACGCGGCCACGGTCGACGTCGAGATGGACGGCGAGACCACCACGCTGACCTGGCCGCGCAACCAGCACCTGCTCGACGTCATGCTGCGCGCGGGCATGGACGCGCCCTCGTCCTGCCGCGAGGGCTCCTGTGCCGCCTGCGCCTGCGTGCTGGTGGAGGGCGAGGCCGTCATGGACGCCAACACCGTGCTCGACAAGCAGGACCTCGCCGACGGGCTCGTCCTGGCCTGCCAGGCGAAACCGATCAGCGACCGGCTCAAGGTCAGCTATGACGGCTGAGCTGTCCCATCACGCGACTACCGCCACCGCACCACCCTCGCTCACCAATCTCGCTCAGCCCTACTCGCTCAAAACTCAGGGCTCAAGACTCAGGGGAGACAGCCGATGACCGTGTCAAAGGAAAACGGCGTGCTCGACAAGATCATGGAACGGGCGGCGGAGCTGCGCGAGCTGGGCCCGGTGAACGAGTCGCTGGGGCGGCTCGATGACAAGGCCGCCAAGGTGATGCGCGACGCCGGTGTGATCCGGATGCT
>NZ_JBIRAW010000052.1:0-57799 GCF_044326315.1 Actinomadura sp. 9N407
CCCCCACGAGGGGGGTGGTCGCCGAGGCTCTGGTAGGCGAGGGCCCACCAGAGCTCGGCGAGGGTCGCGTGGTCGCGGAGGTCGGCGCCGGTGACCTCCTCGAAGCGGCGCAGGCGGTTGCGTAACGTGTTGGGGTGGATGAACAGCGTGCGTGCCGCGTCCTCGACGTGCATGCCGCCCGAGAGGTACGTGACCACCGTGCGTTCGATGTCGGGCAGGTCCTGCACGGGGGCCAGGTAGCGCTCGTACAGCAGCGTCCCGACCTCGTCCTCGGTGACGACCGCGGAACGCAGCCCCAGGTCCGACAGGTCGTACACGCCGCTCAGCCCGAAACGTGCGGCGGTGTCGAGCGCGCGGGAGGCCCGGTCGAACGCGTCCACCGCGTCGGCGGGACGGACCGAAGGGCCGATGCCGACCACCACGTCGCCCGGGACGCGCTCGCCGGGACGGCGGGCGAGCAGGCCCGCCACGTCGCCGTCCAGCAGCGTCACGGGCGGGCTCGTGTGCGGGAAGTAGGGCACCAGGGCCGTGACGATGCCGCGGGCGTCACCACCGCCCCTGGCACGGAACGGGACGTACTCGCGATCGGCGTTGAGCCCGAACGCGGCCGCCTGCAGATGCAGCCCGGCACGGTCGAGCGTGCCCGACAGCAGGGCCCGGATGAACGCCCCGCGCCGCTGCTGGGCGTCCAGCGCGGTCTCCAGGTCGACCCGGCGATGCTCGCGGGCGGCCCGGACCATCACCCCGTCGGCCCACTCCCACACGCGCTCGGCCAGCTGGAGGACCTCGCCGGGGTCGGCGTCGTTGCGGCGCGCCTCGCGGGCGAAGCGTTCCCAGACCGTACGGACGCCGATGCGGTAGGCATGCATCACATCCTCGACCGGGATGCCGCGTTCGGCCCGGTCGGCGCCCACCGCGGCCGCGTCCGCCGTCACCGGCAGCCGCTCGCCGTCGACCAGGAACTCGATCCCGTCGTGCACGCTGGCGGCCACACCGGGCCGCAGCCGGTCGCGCGGGACGGCGGCATAGGACGGGATCTCCGCGACGATCCGGTCCACCACCAGATCCACGACCCGTTCCGCCTCACGCCGCAGGGACACGACGGTCTTGGCCACCACCGCGGACCTGTCCACCGCAGCCTCCCAGAAGACGGCTCTGTAACCGGGGACTGACAGGTTACGAAGATCTCACCGCCCGGTACAGGGCCGATCAACCATGGGCTGAATCAACCATGGGCTCGATCGACCACGGGATTCGGCCGACCGCGGGGCCGGGCGGCCGCGGGCGCGTTCAGCTGACCTCGATCGGGCTGGTCGGGTCGTCGTGGTCACGCTGCGCCACCTCCGCGACGCCGTCGTCGGGTACCGAGACGGCACCGGGCAATTCCCAGCCGTGGGCGCCGAGGGCCCGCAGGAACGCCGCCACCATGTCGGGGTCGAAGTGGTCGCCGGCGCAGTCGCGCAGCTCCGCCACCGCCTCGTCGATCGTGCGGGCGGCACGGTACGAGCGGGTGGAGGTCATCGTGTCGAACGCGTCGGCGACGGAGATGACCCGCGCGAACTCGGGGATCTCGTCGCCGACCAGGCCCATCGGGTAGCCGCGGCCGTTCATCTTCTCGTGGTGGTGCATGATCCCCTCCAGCGCCTCGTCCAGGAACCCGATGTCCCGGACGATCTCCAGCCCGCGCATCGGATGCAGCTGGATCGCGGCGAACTCCTCGTCGGTCAGCGGGCCGTTCTTCTGCAGGGTCTTGGTCGGGACGCCGAGCTTGCCGACGTCGTGCAGCATCCCGGCGTACCGGATGGCCTCCACCCGGTCCGAGCGCATCCCGATCTCACGAGCGATCATGACCGAGCCGCGCGACACCCGCTCGGAGTGCCCCCGGGTGTAGTAGTCCTTGGTCTCCACCGCCTGGCACAACGCCGCCAGCGTCGCCGCGTACGCCTGCTGCTTGGCGCGGGACTGCTCCAGAGCCCATCGGGCCACGAACAGCGGCAGCGCCACCATCACCGCCGCGTACGGGCCCACCGAGGACCACAGCCCCGCGATCAGCAGGCCGAACATCCCGTACCCCAGGCAGCCGAACGCCAGCTGCCCGCAGTCGCCCAGCAGCTCGCACGGCGTCGCCTGCTTGCTCAGCAGCAGGATGCCCGCCACCAGCAGCAGGTTGACCAGCATGAACGTCACCTGCGCGGCCAAGAACGGGCCGATCACGTTCAGCACCCAGCCGACCTCACCGGCCCGGAACCGGTCGCCGCCGAGCAGGTCGAACACGACCCCGGCGCCGTAGCCGCCCAGCGCGAACTGCGCGCCGTTGAACAGGCGCTTCACCGGGGAGATCGAGCGCTGCGCGTTGACGATCGCGCACGCCCCGACCAGCGCGGCGCCCGCGGGGCCCAGCAGCACCGCCGAGGCCAGGCTCGCCGCGAAACTCAGCGACACCCTGGCACGCTCCACGTTCAGCAGCGCCGGGGAGGAGTCGCAGACCAGGAACAGCAGGGCAAGGACGACGAGGGTCGGCCAGGCCATCCCCTCGTACGACGACGTCGCGATGAGCCCCGCCGCCAGCGCGACGACTCCGCAGACGTACGCCCAGGCGGCGAGGGGTAGTCCGGGCATGCGGTTCCTCCAGGAATCGTGCTTTGTCCCTCACGATAACCAATCCATGCGCGCTGGGTGAGCGATTCATCACACACAGCAGCAGTGGGGACCTCCGGAGGATCGGGCGGCGGCCCGCTGAGGCGCGCGGCGGCGCGGCCGCGTACACCCGGATATGACGGCGACACGGAACGGATTGCGGTCCCTGGCCGCCCTGGTCCTCGGCGTCGCGCTCGCCGCGACGGGCGGCTGCGATCTCGCGGCCATGGACTTCGGTGACCCCCTCATCAGCGCGGCTCCGCCCCAGGACCAGCCGCGTGCCACGGCCGAGGCCCCTCCCCCGGCCCGCCCCTCGCCCCAGGCGCGGGCCACACCGGACGGCGGTACGGGCACGCCCGGCGAGGCCGAGTTCGCGGCGGATCTGCGGACCGCCGAATCGGTCGTGGACGGGTTCTGGCGCACGCACTGGCAGGAGCTGTTCACCGGCGACTACCGGCGGCCGACCGTGCGCGGGCTGTACGACGGGCGCGACCCGGCCGGCGCGCCCGTGTGCGCGAACGAGCGGCTGGAGCCGGACAACGCCGCGTACTGTCCCTCCGCCGACTTCCTGGCCTGGGACGTCACCCTGATGCGTACCGGCTACGCGCGGGGCGACTCCTGGGTCTACCTGGTCATCGCGCACGAGTGGGGCCACGCCGTCCAGAACCGGCTGCGGCGCGGGCTGGTGTCGGCGGCGGCCGAACTGCAGGCCGACTGCCTCGCGGGGGCGGCGCTGTACGGGGCGGCCGCGGACGGGACGCTGGCGTTCGAGCCGGGCGACGCGGAGGAGATCGTCCGCGGGTTCCGGGTGATCGGTGACGACGTGCCGTGGACGCGGCCCGGCGACCACGGATCCGCCGCCCAGCGGCTGCGCGCGTTCTCGCGGGGCGGTGACGGCGGCGTGAAGTCCTGCTTCACTTGAGTCCTGCATCACTTGAGCGGAGAGGGAATCACCGGCCGGAGGGTTGGCAACGTTGCGCGTACGCGCGATGCTTTCGTGTCACCGCCAGATCCGTGTCACTGTGTATTCGTGTCGCCGTGACACCGTGGCGCCGTGCCACTGCGTCAACGCATCATCGCGCCACCGCGTCACCGCGGACATCGGATCACGCAGGACATCGGGTCTCGGCGGACATCGGGTCTCGGCGGACATCGGTCACGGCGAGCATCGGGTCACCGTGGACATCGGGCTCCGGCCGGACACGGCACCGGCCAGACACGGGTCCGGCCAGACACGGGCTCCTGGGAGCCCAGAGTGAGGACGCCATGAAGGACACCGCCGTCGACATGGTGGTCGTTGAGGGCGACCGGCATACCGACGTGCTGCTCGCCGGCGAGATGGACCTGCTCTCGGCCCCCTCGGTCAAGGGCCGGCTGCGCGATCTGGTCTCGGAACGGCCCCTGGTGCTGGAGGTCTCCGGGGTCTCGTTCTTCGACGCGGAGGGGCTGCGCACGGTCGCGGCGACGGCCCGCCGCGGGCTGGAGTGCGGCACCGGGATCGCGCTGGTGGGGATGCGCCCGTTCCAGGCGAAGATGTTCCGCATCCTGCGGATGCACGAGGAGGTCCCGCTGTGCTCGTCGGCGGAGGAGGCGCTGTGGTGCCTGCTGCCGCGCACCGACGACGAGATCCGCGGCTGGCTGGGCCGCTGAGCCGCTGGGCCACTGAGCCGCCGGCCCCTTGAGGTTCGGGTCTCAGGGCTGGTCGGGTCTCAGCGCTGGTCGGGGTCTCAGGGCTGGACGACCTGGCGGACGACGATCTCGTGCAGCCGGCGCTCGACGACCACCCCCACCGGCCAGTCGCGCACCAGGCAGCGCAGCAGCGCGGCCTCGTGCTCGGCGAACGACGGATCGCAGCCCTGCTGCTCCAGGCTGGAGCGGATCGCCAGCACGTAGTCGTCCTCGGTGAATCCGGGCACCTCGCGGACCATCGCCGTCGTGGTGGCGCGGTGCGAGTTGAGCCCGGCGAACGAGCGCGCGCAACCGCACCCTCCGTCGGGGTCGCCGTCGTCGCGCGGGCAGACCACGCCTATGTGCACGAGCTCGCCCTCAACGCACAAGGCGAAGTCGTTGCCGCGCAAACCCTGGGAAACGTTGGTGGCGGTGAGCAGCTTCAAGGCCGTACCCCCTTGGCGCGTCCGTCGACACGCCTACGGTACGACGCGGGTCCGACAACCTGACGGCGGGTACGGGGGTGGGCATGAGTGATGTCCTCACCGAGCGCGACGGCGGCCCCTTCACCACGATCACGATGAACCGCCCGCGACGGCGCAATGCGCTCTCCCGCGACTTCCTTCTCGAGTTGACCGAGGCCTTCCGCGAGGCCGGTCGTACCGACGCGCTCGGCATCGTCCTGGCCGCGGAGGGGCCGGTGTTCTCCGCCGGGCACGACTTCGCCGACATGGCCGGGGCATCGCACGCGGACGCCCGGAGCCTGCTGCTGACCTGCGCCGATCTCATGCGGACGATCCAGTCCGTACCGCAGGTCGTGGTGGCGCGGGTGCACGCGCTGGCCACGGCGGCGGGCTGCCAGCTGGTCGCGAGCTGCGATCTGGCGGTGGCCGCCGAGAGCGCGGGCTTCGCCGCGCCGGGCGGCAAGGGCGGCTGGTTCTGCCACACGCCGATGGTCCCGATCTCCCGCGGCGTCGGCCGCAAGCGCGCCATGGAAATGGCGCTTACGGGTGACATCGTCAGTGCCCGTACGGCAGCCGAGTGGGGCCTGATCAACTACGCCGTACCGGACGGGGAGCTGGAGAAGGCCACCCGCGAGCTTCTCGAACGGGCCACCCGCGGCAGCGCCCGCAGCAAGGCCCTCGGCAAGCAGGCCATGTACGCGCAGCTCGACCGTCCCGAGCAGGACGCCTACACGTACGCCATCGAGGTGATGGCCGCCTCCAGCCAGACGCCGGAGGCGCAGGAGGGCATGAACGCCTTCCTGGAGAAGCGCCGCCCGGCCTGGCCCGCATAGGCGGCGGCTCCAGGCCGGACGGTGGACGTCAGAGGCGGGCGGGGCAGGGGCGGGCAGGGGTCAGGAGCCCGCGGCCGCCGTCAGGGCCGGGAGGTAACCCTTCAGGTGCCCCTCGGCGTTCGGGTGGACGTTGCCGCCGTCGATCCAGGGATCGGTGGTGCAGACCTCGTGGCCGGCGAACGCCGGTCGCGCGTCGGCGAAGGTGAATCCGGCGGCCTCGGCGCGGGCCTTGATGGCCTCGTTCAGGCCGTCCGAGCCGTCGTTGATCAGCGAGCGCTTCTCGGCGCTGAGCGAGCCGGAACCGGTACAGGTGCCGCCCTCCTTGTAGAGGTACGGGTAGCCCAGCACGACGACCTTGGCCTGGGGCGCGCGGGACCGGATCTCGCCGTACAGGGTGTCCAGCCGTCCCGGAAGCTCCTCCTCGATGAACTCGCGGCCGTTCTCCAGGACCGACCGGCACCAGCGCGCGCTGAACAGCTGGCAGACGATCATCGTCGAGGCGAAACCGGAGTCGTTGCCGCCGATGCTGATGCTCACCAGCTCGGTGTCCGCGCTCAGCGCCGACAGCTGCCCGCTGCGCACATCGGGGATCTGCGCGCCGCCGCACGCCACGAACTTGAATGACGCGGGCGCGTTCGCCTCGGCCCATTTCGCGGGGAACGAATTGGCGCTGCGGGTGCATGCCTGATCAATGTAATCACCGGCGCCGCTGCCGGACGAATAGGAGTCGCCCATCGCGACATATTCACCCGCGGCGGCGGGAGCAGCGGCTACGGTAGGGACGGGGAGCAGGGAGGCCGCGGCGAGGGCCAGTACGCCCACGGCGGTCGACGCGGCACGGGAAAAACGCATGGATGTCCTCCAGCGGACGAGACGGGGCCCTCAGTATCACCGCGCCCCGTGCAGCGGAATAGCCGTCGCGCCAGTGAATCCAACCAATTCGTTCATGCCGCGAATGTGACATCACACATTCTTGACAAAAAGGCGCGTGTCAGCGGGCTGCGCATTCCTGTCCCCGCGACCCCCGGCCATCGCCCCCCGACCACCGCTCCCCCGGCCACCGCTCCCCCGACCACCGGCGCCGAGCACTCATCGGGCATCATGCCGGGACCGGAGAGGAGCACCATGAACCCGTCCCCCGACATCCGCGAGATCCTCGGTGAATCGCCCGGGCCGTTCGACCGGCTCATCGGACTGCGGCTCACCCACGCCGACGAGGTCCGCGTCGAGGCGGTCCTTCCCGTCAAGCCCGAACTGCTGCAGGCGCACGGCATCGTGCACGGCGGGGTCTACTGCTCGGCCATCGAGGTCACCGCCAGCGTGGGCGCGTCACTGCGCGCCGGGCTGGACCGCCAAGTGGTCGGGATCAGCAACCGCACGCAGTTCCTCCGGGCGACGACCGAAGGCACGCTGACCATCACGGCCACCCTGGGCTCGGACGACGACGGCCGCTACCTGTGGGATGTGGTCATCGCCGACGACCGCGGCCGCAACGTCGCGATCGGCCAGGTCCAGCTGCTCCGCCTCGACCCGAAGGACTGAAGCGCCCCAAACAAGAATCGACCCAAAGCACCGAATCGTCCCGAAGGAGTGAGGCCTCGCCCAGACCGAGGCCTCGCCCCAGGGGAACGGGGCGGGCGTCTCCGGTAGGGCGGGCGGGACTCGAACCCGCGACCCAGAGATTATGAGTCTCCTGCTCTAACCAGCTGAGCTACCGCCCCGGGCGTGCGGGCCGGAGATCCGGTGGTCCGGTGATCCCTGCCACGCCGGGAGCCATCCTAGCGGCGGCGCTCGCTCGCGGGCCACCGGGAAAGGCAGGCTCAGCCGCACGGGGGACGCGATGTCATACCCGGTACCGAGTGACGGGGCGGGTGACCGGTCGGTAGGGTCCGCCTATGTCCAGACTGCGCGGTCGTCATGTGCTGTTCATCCCGATCCTGTCCGCCGCCCTCGCGGTGAGCGGCTGCTCGGGCGGCAGCGGCGACGGGAACGGGAACGGCGACGCCAAGCCGCCCGCCGCCGCGCCGGCCTTCGACGCGACGCAGACGCTCCAGAAGGCCGCGACGGCGATGGCCGATCTCAAGAGCGTGGGGCTGACGCTGGCCAGCGAGGGCAAGCCCGCCGTACCGGTACGGGGCGGCGACCTGAAGCTGCTGCGCGGCGGCGACGCCGACGGGACGATCATGCTCGAGCAGTCCGGCCAGACGGTCGAGATGAAGCTCATCGCGGCCGGGGACGGCGTCTTCATCAAGGGCCCGACCGGCGGATGGCAGCGCTATCCCAAGGCGGTCGCGGCGACGATGTACGACCCGTCGGCCGTGCTCGATCCCCAGCGCGGCATCTCGGCCCTGCTGAAGAAGGCGACCGCGCCCAAGGCCGAGGCCACCGAGAAGGTCGGTGGCAAGGAGGCGCACCGGATCCGCGCCACGCTGCCGGGCGACGCGATCGGCGGGCTGGTCCCGGGCATCACCACCGACGTCTCCGGCCAGATCTGGGTGAGCGCCACCGACCACCGGCTGCTCAAGGTCAAGGGCGAGATCCCGGCGGCGGCCGGCGGCCAGAGCGGCTCGGTCATCATCACGTTCACCGAGTTCAACGCCCCGTACAAGATCAAAGCACCGGCGTGAGCCACCGCCGGGTCGCGATCGGGGCCGGCGGCGCGGTGGTGCTGCTGGCCGCCCTGGACGCCTACGTCGTCACCACGATCCTGATCCCGATCGTCGAGGATCTGCGGATCCCGATCAACCGGCTGGAGCGGGTGACGCCCGTCCTGACCGGCTTCCTGCTGGGGTACGTGGCGGCGATGCCGCTGCTGGGCCAGCTGTCGGACCGGTTCGGGCGCCGGGTGCTACTGCAGGCGTGCCTGGTGTTCTTCGCGGTCGGCTCGGTGGTCACGGCCCTGGCGCAGGATGTCCCGGTCCTGACGGCCGGACGGGTCGTGCAGGGCATCGCGGGCGGCGCGCTGCTGCCGGTGACGATGGCCCTGGCCGGTGATCTCTGGGACGAGCGGCGCCGGTCGGTCGTCCTGGGCGCCGTGGGCGCCGCGCAGGAGCTGGGCAGCGTGCTCGGCCCGCTGTACGGGGTCGCGATCGTCGCGCTGCTGGACGACTGGCGGATGGTCTTCTGGATCAACCTGCCACTGACCGCGCTGGCGATGATCGCGGTACAGGTGTCGGTCCCCGGCGGCCGGCCCCCCGGCCAGGACGGGCAGGACGGCGCCGGGCGGCCCGGCGTCGACTGGGCCGGCGGGCTGCTGCTGGCGGCCGGGCTCGGGCTGCTGGTCGGCGGCCTCTACAACCCCGAGCCGGAGGAGTCGGCCCTGCCGCCCTGGGGCCTTCCCGTGGTGGCGGCGGGATTCGCCGTCCTGCTGCTGTTCGTGCTGTGGGAGACGAGGGCGCGCACCAAGCTGCTGGACCTGTCCGGCGTACGGCGCGGGCCGCTGCTGGCGACGCTGGGCGTGAGCCTGCTGTCCGGGGCGGCGCTGATGGTCACGCTGGTGGACGTGGTCCTGGTCGCGCAGACGCTGCTGGGCAAGGACTCGATCGAGGGCGCGCTGCTGCTGACGCGGTTCCTGGTGGCGCTGCCGATCGCAGCCGTCCTGGGCGGGCTGCTGGCCCGGCGGGTGGGCGAGCGGTGGCCGATGGCCGCGGGGATGGCGATCTCGGCGATCGGCTACCTGCTGATCGCGGGCTGGCCCGCGGACCTGGCGAGCGCCTCGTACGGTCCGCTGCCCCGGATGGACGTGGACCTGATCGTGACCGGGCTGGGGCTCGGACTGGTGATCGCGCCGGTCTCGTCGGCGGTGCTGCGCGCCGTTCCGGCGGCCCGGCACGGGGTGGCCTCGGCGGCGGTGGTCGTGGCCCGGATGATGGGGATGCTGCTCGGGATCTCCGCGCTGTCGGCCTGGGGGTTCTACCGCTTCCACGCGCTGACCGCGGACCTGAAGACGCCGCTGCCGTTCCTGAAGCCGGCCGCGCAGTTCCAGCGCGAGTTGGCCGCGTACCAGACCGCCCTCCAGGACGCGCTGCGCACCGAGTACCGGGAGATCTTCTGGATCACCGCCGCGCTCTGCGCGCTGGGCGCGGTGCTGGCGCTGGCGGCGGAGGCCCGCGGCCGGGACGAGGACAGCCCGGCGGCACCCGCCGAACGGATCACCACGAGCTGACCGGGCTCGCTCCCTCCCCGCACGATCCCGCGCGCCCTTTCGGTCGCCTGCCCCGTCTGGCGCCCGCCCTTTCTGGCGCTCGCCTTTTCTATCCATGTCTGACAAGGGACGGCCGCCCTTTTGTGGCGCAACAGCGTTCTCAACCGTCCCTTCTTGACACATGATCCA
Source organism: Actinomadura sp. 9N407 (assembly GCF_044326315.1). NCBI lineage: Bacteria > Bacillati > Actinomycetota > Actinomycetes > Streptosporangiales > Thermomonosporaceae > Actinomadura > Actinomadura sp. 9N407. The sequence continues at coordinate 9,936 of NZ_JBIRAW010000052.1, forward strand.
CCCTGGTGCGAGGTTGATCCGAGCCGAAGTGACCGCTAGGTCAGTACGGTCCGGTCCGCTGGGAGGCCCGATGGAACCGCTGGTGGAGTCGCGTCCCGGTACGACTTTGCGGTCCCGGCTGACCGCCCGCGGGCTGCGGATGACGATCGGCCCGGTGCTGTCGCACTGGCCGCTCAGCCCGCGCGGGCTCCGGCCGGCGTTCGCCATCGACCTCGCCGCCCCGCTGGCGCTGCCGGCCCCGCGCTGGGCCGCCGTGGAACGGCTGGACTTCACCGACTTCCCCGCCGAGTGGGTCCGGGCGCCGGGCGCCGAGGACGGCCGTGCGGTGCTCTACTTCCACGGCGGCGGGTTCTTCTCCTGCGGGCTGCGCACCCATCGCCGGATGATCGCCAGGATCTCGGCGGCGTCCGGGGCACCGGTGCTCTCGGTCGCCTACCGGCGGCTTCCGGCCGTACCGCTGGCGGTGTCGGTCGCCGACTGCGTCGCCGCGTACCGGCGGCTGCTGGACGACGGCATCCCGCCGGAACGGATCGTCGTGGCAGGTGACTCGGCGGGCGGCTTCCTTGCGTTCGCGGCCATCCTGCGGGCGATGGAGGAGGGACTGCCGTCCCCGGCCGGGATCGTCGCGCTGGCACCGCTGACCGATCTGGACCACACCGCCAAGGTCGCGCACGCCAACGCAGCCCTGGACGCCTACCTTCCGGCACGGCGCGTGCAGCGGCTGGCCGAACTGCTCGCGGGCGCCGAGGGCCCGCTCGACCCGCTGCTGTCGCCGGTGAACGGCGGCCTGGCGGGACTCCCGCCGGTCCTGATCCAGGTCGGGTCGACCGAGATGCTGCTCCCCGACGCCGAACTGATGGCGCGGCGGCTGGCCGAGGCGGGCGTACCGTGCCGGCTCCAGGTCTGGGAAGGGCAGATGCACGTCTTCCAGGTCTTCGCCGACCTGGTCCCCGAGGGGCTGGCGGCGCTGCACGAGGTGGGCGCGTTCGTCCGCGAACGCATGGCCGCCGAAGACAGCCACCGCTGCACGGACAGCACCGTCGCCGCCTGAGGCCCCGCTCGCCAGCCCGCCGCCACTTGAGGCCCCGCCACTTGAGGCCCCGCCGCTTGAGGACAATTGTCATCTTGTCCGATTGGGCGGGGCATCGCCGGGAAGGCCCAGACGAACCTTCCTCGGTGAGAACGGACGATGCGCCATGGCGACAGGCGGCGGAACGGACACCCCCGGGACGGGTACCCCGGGAACGAGTAGCCCAGGAACCGGCGGCGGCTGGGAGCGGCTGAGCGGGCTGGACGCCGGGTTCTACTTCGCGGAATCCCCCGATACTCCCCTGCACATCGCGTCGGTGACGGTCTTCGAGGGACCGGCGCCGTCGTACGGGGAGATCGTCCGGGCGGTCCTGGGCAAGCTGGCGGGGATACCGCGCTACCGGCAGCGGGTCCGGACCGTACCGCTGCATCTCGGCAGACCGGTCTGGGTGGACGACCCGCACTTCAACATCCTGTACCACGTACGGCATACGGCCGTACCGGCGCCGGGACGGCCCGAGGAGCTGCGCAACCTGGCCGGGCGGGTGCTGTCGCAGCGACTGGACCCCGACAAGCCGCTGTGGGAGATCTGGCTGGTCGAGGGGCTGGAGAACGGCTGCTGGGCGGCCATCACCAAGGTCCACCACTGCGTCGTCGACGGGGTCGGCGGTGTTGACCTGATGACGGCGCTGTTCGACATCACCCCGGACGTGAGACCACCGGAGTCGACCGAGCTCCCGCCCGCCGAGCCCGCCCCGTCCGGCGTGTCGCTGCTGGCCGGTACGGCGCGCGGCGTGGTGGCCGCGCCCCTGCGCGGCGTGGCGGGGCTACCGGGCCTGGCCCGCCGCATGACCAGCCCGCAGACGCTGCGCGGGCTCGGGATCGAGCTGCCCAAGGCGCTGGAACGGCTGGCCCGTCCCACCACCGGCTCCCTGAACGGCCCGATCGGCCCGCATCGCCGCTGGATGTGGACGCACGCGGACCTGGACGAGATCCGGCAGGTGCGCAAGGCGTTCGGCGGGACGGTCAACGACGTGATCCTGGCCGCCGTCACCCGGGGGTTCCGGGACGTCCTGGACGGGCGCGGCGAGCTGGAGCCGGGCACCCGGGTACGGACGCTCGTCCCGGTGTCGGTACGGGCCGAGGCCGAGCGCGGCGATGTCCGCAACCGGGTTTCGGGCGTGCTGGTGAACCTGCCGGTGGGCGAGGCGGACCCGCGCCGCCGGCTGTTCAAGATCCGCAGCCAGATGAACGAGGTGAAGCGGACCCATCAGGCGGCGGGCGGGGAGGCGCTGGCGAAGCTGGCCGGGTTCGCGCCGACACTGATGGCGCTGGGCTCGCGGTACGCGCTGAGCCAGACCCAGCCGCTGGTGCAGACCGTGGTGACCAACGTGCCGGGACCGCCGTTCCCCCTGTACGTGCTCGGCCGCAAGCTCGTCGGGCTCTACCCGTTCGTCCCGCTGGCGCTGGGCGTGCGGGCCGGGGTCGCGGTCTTCTCGTACGAGGGGCGGCTGACGTTCGGGCTCACCGGCGACTTCGACGGGATGCCGGATCTGGACGTGCTCGCCGCCGGGATCCGGGCCGGCTTCGACGAGCTGGTAGAGCGCGCCAAGGACGCCTGACCAGGCCGGACCGGACGGTCCTTACCGGCTCGCCGGGCGCGCTGACCGGAACCGGCCCCCCTGTCAAGACGAATAACCGTGAAGCTGAGTCAGGGCCCGAGTCAGAGGTCCGAGTTCATTAAGAGGACTGAGCCGACGCGGCGAGTCGGCCCGACCCCGCGACGAAGGCCCCGCACTGAGGGACCCCGCGACAAGGATGGTGTGGCCGTGCAACGGATGAGCGGACTGGACGCCAGCTTCTACCTGCTGGAGGACGAGAACACCCCCCTGCATGTGGCCTCGGTGATCGTCTTCGAGGGCCCGGCCCCCTCCTACGGCGATCTGGTCCGCCAGACGGTCTCCCGGCTCCCCCTCGTACCGCGCTACCGGCAGCGCGTCCACTCCGTACCGCTGAACCTGGGCCGGCCCGTCTGGGCCGACGACCCGCACTTCCAGATCCTCTATCACGTACGGCACGCCGCGCTGCCCGCCCCGGGCACCGGCGAGCAGCTGCGCAACCTGGCCGGGCGGGTGCTCGCCCAGCGGCTGGACCCCGGCAAGCCGTTGTGGGAGGTGTGGCTGGTCGAAGGGCTGGCGGACGGCCGCTGGGCGATGATCGCCAAGGTGCACCACTGCATGATCGACGGCGTCGCCGGGATGGACCTGATGACCGTCATGTTCGACATGTCTCCCGAGCATGAGATCCCGGGCGAGCCCGCCGCATGGGAGCCCGAGCCGTACCCCTCCCCCGCCGGCCTGCTGCTCGACGCGGGCCGGCGGAGCGTGACCCAGCCCGTAAAGCAGTTCGGCGACATCGCGCGCAGCGCCGGGATCGTCCGCAACGCCCGGCAGCTCGGCTCGTTCGCGCTGGGCCTGTCGCGTACCACCGCCCGCTTCACCCGCCCCTCAGCGGGCAGCCTGAACGGCCCGATCGGCCCGCATCGCCGCTGGTGCTGGCAGGACGTCCCACTCGCCGACGTCAAAACCATCCGCGCGGCCTCCGGCGGCACCGTGAACGACATCGTGCTCGCCGCCGTGACCGCCGGCTACCGCGACCTGCTGAACGCCCGCGGCGCCCTGGGTCCCGGGACGATCGTGCGCTCGGCCGTCCCGGTGTCGGTCCGGACCACCGGCGAGCGCGGCGAGCTGAACAACCGGGTCGCGGCGGTGTTCGTGAACCTCCCGGCGGGCGTCGCCGACCCGCTGGAACGGCTGCGCCTGATCCGCGAGCAGACCGACGACCTCAAGCGCAGCCACCAGGCGGCGGGCGCCCAGACCATCACCCGCCTCACCGACACCGCCGTGGCACCCGCGCTGCTGTCGCTGGGGGCCCGTATCCCGGTACGGCTGCGCCAGGACATCGTGCAGACCGTCACGACCAACGTTCCAGGACCACCCGTCCCGCTGTACGTACTGGGCCGCAAGGCACTGGCGATCCACCCGTACGTACCGCTCACGGGCGGCATCCGGGCGGCGACGGCGATCGTGTCGTACTGCGGCACGCTGCATTTCGGCGTGAACGGCGACTTCGACGCCATGCCCGATCTCGAAGTGCTGGCCAAGGGCGTCCAGGGAGGCATCTCCGAGCTGCTCTCCATTCATTAAGCCCCGGCCCACGGTGCTCGCCTAGCGGCTCGCACCGTGACCGGTTCTTGGGCGAGCGCGGCATCGCTTCGCGATCTGGCCGGTGAGGCTCGCCTTCGGCTTTGCCTCACCGGCCAGGTAGCGCGCTCGCGCGGTGGCTGAGGCCGCTGCGAGACAAGCCCTAGACCCCGAAATCCCGCTGTGCTTTCCGGACGGCTGTGTTGTCTGGACGGCTGAGCTGTCTGGACGGCTGAGCTGTCCGGATGGCGCAACGAGGAATATTCTGGATGGAGAAGGCAAGGGCCTCATACCGGGAGTACGGCGGACATGCGCTCCCCGGGAGGTGACGAGGATGGGCGGCGAGGGTGGTCGGCGTCCCATGGCGGGGCGCCCCTGGCCGCGGCGCAAGCTCCGGCGGCGGCTCGGCCTGGAGCGCAACCGACTGCGCCGGCCGATCGACCGGGTGCAGCGCTGGATCGCGCTCGGCCTGCTCCTGCTGCTCGCGGTGATCGCCACGCCCGCCGCCGTCTGGGCGGCGGGGCTGGCCTACGACGGCGGGATGCGGGTCGAACGGACCGAACGCGCCGAGCGGCACCAGGTCGTCGCCACCGTCGTGGCCACCGGGGTCGGCTCGTCCGGCGACCACTACGTCCACGAGACCGTCCAGGCCAACTGGCCGCGCCCGGAAGCGGGATCCGGCCAGGACGCGGCCAAGACGCGGACCGGCACGCTGCCCGGCTGGAAGGACGCCGAACCCGGCCAGAAGAAGCGGATCTGGGTCGACCGGCAAGGCGATCCGGCCGTACAGCCACGGCCGCACAGCCGGACCGTGACCGACGCGGTGTACGCCGCGTTCGCCGCCGTGCTCGGGGCCGGGACGCCGATCCTGGCGATCTACCTGCTGGTACGCCGCCGCTGCGACCGTTACCGCGACGGCCTCTGGGACGAGGCCTGGGCCAGGATGGACGCCGACCGGCACCGCAACCATCCGTTCTGAGCCCGCCTTCCTCACTCAGAACTCAGCCTCGTTCAGATGCGTCCCGACTTGCGCTGGGTGGCCAGGAGCCAGACCAGGTAGGCGCCGCCCAGCAGTCCGGTCACCACGCCCACCGGCAGCTGGTGGCCGGGGAACAGCCGCTGCCCGGCGAAGTCGGCGGCGATCATCAGCGCCGCCCCCATGAACAGCGAGGGCAACAGGTTGGGCCCGGTCGTCCGGGTCAGCCTGCGGGCGAGTTGCGGCGCGGTCAGCGCGACGAACGCCACCGGCCCCGCCGCGGCCGCCGCGAACGAGACCAGCAGCACCGCCGCGGCCAGCAGGATCAGCCGGGTCCGCCCGATCGGTACGCCGAGCGCGTTCGCGGCGTCGTCGCCCATCTCCAGCATCCGCAGCTGCCGGCCGAACGCGAGCACGAGCGGGACCAGCACGGCCATCGCGATCAGCAGCGGCGCGGAGTCGCCGAAGTCGCGCCCGTCCAGGCTGCCGGTCAGCCACAGCACGGCCCGGGCCGCCTCGGTGATCTGCGCCCGGGTGATCAGGTAGCCGTTCACCCCGGTGAGGATGGCGGCGAGGCCGATCCCGACCAGGACCAGCCGGGTACCGTGCGCGCCGTTCCGGCCGGTGATGGCGATCATGACCACGCCGGTCAGCAGCCCGCCGCCGACCGATCCGGCCGCGACCGCCAGGCCGCCGCCGCCGAACAGCACGATCATGGTGAGCACTCCGGCCGCGGCCCCCTGGGTGAAGCCGAGGATGTCGGGGCTGCCCAGCGGGTTGCGCGACAGCGACTGGAACAGCGCCCCGCCCAGCCCGAGCGCGGCGCCGACCAGCAGCGCGGTCGCGACCCGGGGCAGCCGCAGCTCGTGCACGATGAACGTCTCGGCGGTCCCGCCATCGCCCAGCAGTGTCCGCAGCACGACGCCGGGGCTCATCGGGTAGTCGCCGCCGCCGATGGACAGCACGCTCACCGCGAACGCGACCAGCAGGCAGGCCAGGGCGACCGCGAAGCCGCGCGGGGGCCAGCGCAGCGAGAAGCCGCCGGCGGTACGGATGACCAGGTCGCGGCTCATGTCGGGAGCGTTCATGAGGCGCTTCACGCGGCTGCCGCCTTTCGCGAGGGGGTGCGCTTCATGAGGCGGCTGCGTTTCATGAAGCGGCCACCCGGCGGCTGCGGACGAGCCACAGGAACAGCGGGCCGCCCAGGATCACGGTCACGACTCCCACCTGGATCTCGGAGGGACGGGCGATCACCCGTCCGATGACGTCGGCGCCCAGCATCAGCGCGGGTGCCAGGACGGCCGCGTACGGGAGCACCCAGCGCAGGTCCGGCCCGGTCAGCGCGCGCACCAGGTGCGGCACCATCAGGCCGACGAACACGATCGGGCCGCACGCGGCGGTGGCGGCACCGCACAGCAGCGTGACCGCGACGATCGAGACCGCGCGGGTACGGCCGGGCCCGGAGCCGAGCGCGCGCGCCGCGTCCTCGCCCATGGACAGCGCGTTCAGGGGGCGGGCCAGCGCGAGCGACAGCAGCACGCCCACCGCGATGAACGGCAGTACCCGCACGATCGTGCTCGTCTGGGCCGAGGCCAGCGAGCCGACCGTCCAGAAGCGCATCCGGTCCAGCGACGCGGTGTCCAGGAGCTGGACCGCGTTGACGTAGGAGTAGAGCGCGGCGTTGAGCGCCGCGCCCGCCAGCGCGAGCCGGGCCGGGGTCGCGCCGCGGCCGCCGCCGACCGCGTACAGCAGCACCGCGACCGCGCCGGCGCCCGCGAAGGCGAACCACACGTAGCCGGTGAACGAGCTGATCCCGAGGAACGAGATCGCCGAGACCACGGCCGCCGCCGCGCCGGCGTTGATCCCGAGGATGCCGGGGTCGGCGAGCGGGTTGCGGGTCAGCGACTGCATGACGCCGCCGGCCAGGCCGAGGGCCGCTCCCACCAGGAGACCGAGCACGGTACGCGGCAGCCGCATGTCGTGCACGACGGTGTAGTTCGCGGACCCGGCGTCGAATAGACCGTTCCAGGCTTCGCCCGGCGACAGCTGCCGGGCACCGACCGCCAGGCTCAGCAGGACGACGACCGCCAGCAGGACCAGCGCGGCGAGCAGGCCGGCGGCCCGGCCGAGACGCCGGCCGGAGCCCGCGCGACCCGCGGGAACCCCTGGCGGGGCCGATGCGCGCGGGGATTTCGTGAGTGACACCTACGGACTCCGGGGGCTGCCGGCGCGGCTCTCTCAGGAGGGACGACGCCGGTCTCTGGACTGGACCCTCTGGACAGGGCTTCTGGACAGGGCCTCTGGACGGGGCCCTCAGGGCAGGGACTTAGGTTAGGTTAACCTAAGCCACCACAAAGGATCATCTTCGCAAGGCAGGACGGAACACCCATGTCGATTTCCCGGGCCTCCCAGCTCTCCCGCCGCGGCCTGCTGGCCGGCGGCGGCGCCGTCGCGCTCGGCGCGCTGATCAGCGCGTGCGGCGGTGGCGGCGACGGCAAGGCGACCGCCTCGGGCGGCGGGGCCTGGACGTTCACCGACGACCGCGGGCAGAAGATCAGCCTCAAGGCCCGGCCGCAGCGGATCGTCACCTATGTCGGCTCCGGTGCCGCGCTGTACGACTACGGCATCACCGACCAGATCGTCGGCGTCTACGGCCCGGCCAAGCGCAAGGACGGCAGTCCCGACCCGCAGGCCGGCTCGCTGCCGGTGGACAAGCTGACGATCATCGGCAACGCCTACGGCGAGTTCAACCTGGAGAAGTACGCGGCGCTGCGTCCCGAGCTGCTGATCGACAACATGTTCGTCCAGGGCGAGCTGTTCTACGTCCCGGCCGAGAGCAAGGACAAGATCTACGCGCTGGCGCCCGGGCTGGCCGTCTCGGTCGGCGCGAGCGCGCTGCCCAAGCCGCTCCAGCGCTACGCCGAGCTGGCCGTCGCCCTCGGCGCCGACCCCAAGTCGGCCAAGGTCGCCCAGGACAAGGCCCGCTTCGAGAAGGCCGCGCAGACGCTGAGCGCCGCCGCCAAGGCCAACGGCGGGCTCAAGGTGCTGGCCGCGTCCGGCAGCCCGGACCTGTTCTACGCCTCCAGCCCGGCCAAGAACTCCGACCTCACCTACTTCAAGGAGCTCGGCGTCGAGCTGATCGACCCGAAGAAGCTGAGCAAGGACGGCTACTTCGAGGAGCTGAGCTGGGAGAACGCCGGCAAGTACCCGGCCGACCTGATCATGCTCGACAGCCGCACCCAGGCGCTGCAGCCCGATGACCTGGCCGCCAAGCCGGCCTGGCGCGACCTGCCCGCCGTCAAGGCCCGGCAGGTCATCGGCTGGAACCCCGAGCCGGTCTTCTCGTACGCGGGCTGCGCGCCGATCCTGGAGGCCCTCGCCAAGACCGTCCAGACCGCGAAGAAGCTCTGACGCGGCGGCTCTGACGCGGCGACTCTGGAGTACCCGCGGCGAGCGACCGTCAGAGGCCCGCGCCCCTGACGGTCACCTCTACCTATGCCGCGTTACTGGTAGGCCGGACGGGTCACTGGTACGCCGGACGGGTCACTGGTACGCCGGGACGAACCAGCGGATCTTGTAGAACTGCGCGCCGGGCAGCGTGCGCGTCGCGTCCATGGCACCGGTCCCGAAGAACTCGGCGGTGTCGGTACACCATGTCGTCGCGCACCCGGTCCTGGGACGGGTCAGTACGACCTGCCCGGTGGCCGGGTTGTTGCCGACGGCCTTCACGATCGGCAGGTCGACGTCGCCGGAGTGCCGGTACGAGGTCGTGAACGACTTCTTGGACTTCGCGTACTGGTACACGCCGTAGTTGGTCGTGATCCAGAGCCGGCCGCGGTTGCCGTACACGGGAGCCAGGTCATGCCCGCCCTGGGTCGGCAGGGCCACCCGGCTCGCTTCCGTGAGAGTGGGCTTGCTCGCGGTACCGCCCACCTTGAGCGACACCAGGTGGTCGTCGCCGATGGCCCAGAGCACCTTGCCCGCCGGGTCCCACAGGACTCCGTGACCGCCCTTGAGCTTGAACTCGGTGTACGAGGACGACGACTTGCCCTGGGAGGCGGTGTACACCCGGATCCAGCCACCCGTACTCGCAGCCGCGGCGACGTTGCCGTCGGGCAGCAGCTCCGTGGCATGCGGATTGTTGGGGGCACCCGCGTCGGTCGCCCATAGGCGCTTGCCGGACGGGTACTGCACCGCTCCGAGGAATCCCTTGGAATCGGCCGACAGCACGTACACCTTGCCCTTGGCCGTACGGACCCGTACGTCGGACGGAAGGCTCCAGGCGTGCGCGACATCGCCGAAGCCGTTCCCGGCGGTCGGCGTCCACGTCCACTTGGCCGTCTCGGCCGACCACGTCCGGGGCCGGGCGTTCATGACGACGACCCGGTGGCCGCCCTGGTCACCGCCGATGACGACCCCTTCGGCGTTGCCGCCTGGCTTGGCGGGGCTCGCCATCATCGGAAGCAGCTCGGCCGGGAGCGGGTCGGTCCGCGGAACGAAACCGGGCGGCGTGGGCGGCGGGCCAGGCGGCGACGGCGCGGCTTGGGCGGGCGCCGTCACGACCGTGAGGGCGCTGAGGATCGTGAGCGTGCCGGCGAGAAGGTGGCGGGCCCGTGGGAAGGGAACACGGTTCGGCATGGACGCTCCTGTGCTGGATGGCTCTCAGAAGCGTCCCCGACGCGCATGTCAGGAACCGGGCCTGCACGTGATCAATGGAGGACGGGTACGGAACGGATTCCGTACCCCTCCGCCACCAGGCCGTCACCGTCCTCGTTCCACCCTCCCTACCGCCCTCGTTCCCCCTCGCTACCGCCCTCTCCGCGCCGAGAGTCAGCAGTAGAGCGCTCAGCAGTAGAGGGCATCGTGGAACTCGATCTCGGCCTTCAGCATGCCGATGAACCAGTGCGCGAGTTCGGAACGCGGCGTCTCGAGCCGGTCGACCTGTTCCCCCAGGGCCGCCACTCCCCCGCGGAACGGCTCGCGCGCGTGCAGGGCCACCCAGTCCGCGATCGGGCCGGGCCGTACCGCCCCCTCCTCGTGCGCGCGCGTGCACCAGGTGAGGTAGAGCGTCTCGGCGGCGAACAGCATCGTCATGACCGCCGCATAGCCACCGGTACGCGCTGACGTCAGCGCGAACGTCGTGAGGTGGTTGGCGCGCGCGAGCGCCGTGTCGCTCAGGTTCGCTTGGACGGGCCATGCCGCGCGGGCCGTACGGAAGTAGTCCGCCTGCTCGGTGGTCAGAGCGTGCACGGCGGCGGAGTTGCGTTCCAGGGCCTCGCGGTCCGGGGCGTCCCAGACCGCGAGGCCGTGCAGCCGCGCCGCCGTCTCGACGAACGACTCCTCGATCAGCAGGTAGTCGGCGTACACCTGGTCGCTGACGGCGCCCTTGCGGACCTCGTTGACGAAGCGCAGGTCCAGGGCGACGTCCAGGACGCCGGAACAGCTCTCCAGCAGCTCTTGAGAATGACTCATGCGGCGAGCCACTCGACGAGACCGCCGAAGACCTTGGCGTAACCGTCCCAGTCCTCGCAGAAGGGCGTCGGCGCCCAGTGCGGGGAGCAGTCGGAGGTGAAGACCGCCGAACGGCCCTGCCCGTACTCGGCGACGGCCACGAGCGGGTCGTCGTTCAGGGTCGCCAGCACCTTCGTACCGGAACGGGGCCGCACACGGTTGTAGCCCAGCAGCACGGGCCAGTCACCGGCGACTCCGCCCAGGGCGGGGTGGGACGCGTCGGCCACAGTGGCGCTGCCCCCGGCCGGAAGCTCGACGCGGTCGTCCTCGGCGAGCAGCTCGACCGGCAGCACCTCGTGCAGGACGGTGTTGCGGAACGCCGCCTTGCCCTCGAAGCCGGTGAACGACAGGTAGCCGCCGACCATGAGGAGGCCGCCGCCGTCCGCCACCCACGTACGCAGTGCGCCGAGCCGGTCGGCCCCCGGCCGTGCCTGCTCGAACACCTGCGGCGCGAGCTGGATGGAGTTGGCGCCGATGTCGGACAGGACGACGACGTCGTACTCGGACGGGTCGTCCGGGAACTCCGCGGGAACCAGGTGCGCGGGCAGGTGCACGACCTCGTGCCCGCGGCTCTCCAGCGCCTTGCGCAGCGGTTCGACGCCGACGACGTACGAGCTGGTCGTGAAGTGGTCCACGCCCTTGATGTGCGTGGACTGCGTGACCCAGCTCTCGCCGGCGATGAGAACGCGGCTCATTCAATGACTCCCTGTGGTCGGTACATAGCGTGGTCGGTACATAGCGTGGTCGGTACATGGCTTGTGCTGATGGCGTTGCTTCTGATGGCGTGGCTGCTAGGACGGGACGGCCGCCGACTCGAACAGCCGGACGGGATTGCCCCGCAGCAACTCTTCGGCGGCCTCGGGCGTGATGCCCAGGTCGGTCAGGCGTTGCAGGAAGAGTGCGGGGACGTAGCGGAACCCGTTCCCGCCGTACCGGGTGAGCATTCCCTTGAGGAACACGTCATGGCTCAGCAGGAGCTGCCGCGCGTGCCCCCGTCCGATCAGCCCGGCGACGGCGCGGGCGGTCTCGTGGGGCGCCGGCGACTGGCCCTCGCCGGGATACAGGTACGGCATCCCGATCATGTCGAACTCCAGCCAGACCCCCCGTTCGGCCACCGCGTTCTGGTACGCGGCGTCGCCGCCCGAGGGATCCATGTGGCACAGCACGACGGCGCCCGGAGGCACCCCGTACTCCCCCAGGACGATGTCGAGGACCTCGTGCGCGCGCCGCTGCCACCCGGGCAGGTGGATGTAGAGCGGCACGCCCGTCTCCCGCTGGGCCCGGGCCGCCGCCCGCAGCGCGAGGTGCTCGGCGGGCGTGAAGTCCGGGGAGACGCCGATCTCGCCGATCACCCCGGGCGCGATGCCCGTGCCATCTCGCTGGCCATCCCCCCGGTCGTTCACCCCGCCGGTGAACTCGGCGACCAGTTCGGCGGCCAGATCCTGCTCGGACGTCGAGGACAGATGCGGCGGGTGGTAGCCCTCCAGGTACCAGCCGGACCCCATGACGACGCGCAGCCCACTGCGTTCCGCCAGCGAGCGCAGCACCAGCGGATCGCGGCCGAGGCCCGGCGGGGTGACATCCACGATCGTGCCGCCGCCCGAGGAGGCGAACGCGAGCAGGTCCTCCAGTATCGCGCCGGTATCGTCCAGCACGCAGTGGTCCAGGCAGGCGTACGGGTTCTCGCGCAGCACCCAGGCCAGTTCCGGTGAGGCCTTCGCCTCGCGCAGGAAGCGCAGCCCGGGATCGGCGGGCTCGCCGACCGCGCCGCGGACGTCGTTCCACAGGTGCTCATGGGTGAGCGTCAGGCCGAGCCCCGCCGCAGGGACGGGCCCCGTCACCGTCATCACACTCGTGCCCGTCACGCTCGCGCCCGTCACGGTCGTGCCTGCCGCGCTCGTGCCTGCCGCACTCGTGTCCGCCACCCTCTTGCCCGTCACCCTCGTGCCCCCGCACTCTTGTCCGTCACTGCTTCCGTGTCACTGCCCCGTGTCGGGGTTGCTGCGTCACTGCTTCCTTGTCGGGGTTTCCGCGTCGGGCTTGCGGGTCAGGTGGGCGAACAGGTCGGTGAACGTCCGGCCGCGCAGGTTGATCCAGATCGCGGCGATCAGGACCAGCCCGGTGACGATCGGGGTCAGGAACGGGCTGACGCCCAGCAGCGTGAGGCCGTTGGCGATCACACCGGTGATCATGGCGCCGATGATGGTGCCGACCACCGTGCCGCGCCCGCCGAACAGGTTGGTGCCGCCCAGCACCACCGCGGCGATCACGGTCAGCTCCAGCCCCTCGCCGGAGTTGGCCGAGCCCGAGCCCAGCCGCGCGGCGGTGAGGATCCCGGCCGCGCCGGCCGCGAGCCCGGCCAGCATCAGCGTGATCATCTTGATCCGGTCGGTGTTCACGCCCGCCCGCCGGACCGACTCCTCCTGGGAGCCGATCCCGTTGACGTACGTACCGAACCGCATCTTGGCCAGCAGCACCGCACCGACCGCCACGACCACGATCGCGATCCAGGCCAGCACCGAGATGCCGAGGAACTCCGCGTCCCCGATCTTGGCGACGAACAGCCGCTTGTCGATCGGGACCGAGAAGCCCTCCGTCCACAGCTGCGCCAGCCCGCGGATCACCGACATGGTGGCCAGCGTGACGATGAACGGCGGGATCTTCTGGTACGCCGACAGCCAGCCGTTCACCGCGCCCCAGAACAGCCCGGCCGCCAGCCCGGCCACGATGACCAGCGAGGAGTCCCAGCCGGCCTGGAGCAGTTCGGCGGTGGCGACCGCCACGAACGCGACCGTCGAGCCGACCGACAGGTCGATCTGGCCGGTGCTGATCACGAACGTCATCGCCACGGCCACGATCAGCGTGATCGAGATCTGGGTGGCCAGGTTGGACAGGTTCCCGAAGGTCAGGAAGTTGTCGGCACCGATCCCGAAGCCGAGGAACAGCAGCACGGTGACACCGGCCATCGCCAGCGTCGCCTTGTTGGCACGTTCCCACAGACTCGGATGCGACGCCGTCACGGTGCCCTTGGCAGGGGCCGTCTGGACGCTCATGCGGCCTCCTCGGCGTTCGCACGGGTGATCATGCCGACCAGCCGCTCGATGTCGAGATCGGCGATCGCCTCGTCCTCGACGCTGCGGCCCTCGTACATCACGGTGATCCGGTCGCAGACCTCGAACAGGTCCTGCAGCCGGTGCGTGATGAGGATGACCCCGACGCCCTGCTCCGCCACCCGGCGGATCATGCTCAGCACCTGCCGGACCTCGGCGACCGCGAGCGCGGCCGTGGGCTCGTCCAGGATCAGCACCCGCGGCTGGAACGAGACCGCCCGCGCGATCGCGACCGCCTGGCGCTGCCCGCCGGACAGGTGGCCGATCTCCTGGTACGTGGACCGCACCCGCACATGCAGCTCCGAGAGCATCTCGGCGGCCTTGCGGTGCATCTCCTTGCGGTCGATGAACGGCCCGCGCCGCGGCTCGCGGCCCAGGAACAGGTTGGTGCCGACGTCCAAGGTGTCGCACAGCGCGAGGTCCTGGTAGACGATCCCGATCCGCTCGGCCCGCGCGTCGGCGGGGCTGCCGAAGCGGACCTCGCGGCCGTCCAGCTCGATCGTCCCGGAGTCGTGCCGCAGCGCCCCGGCCAGCACCTTCATCAGCGTCGACTTGCCGGCGCCGTTGTCGCCGACCAGGCCGAGCACCTCGCCGGGCTTCAGGGTCAGGTCCACGCCGCGCAGGGACTGCACCGCGCCGAACGATTTGGTGATGCCGCGCAGGCTCACCAGCGGTGTGTCGCTCATGCTCACTTCCCCGCTCACTTCCCGCTCACTTTTCCAGGTAGTACAGGTAGTCCCGCACGTTCTCCGGCGTGACGATCTGCGTCGGTACCGGGACGTCCTTGGCCGGGGTACGGCCGCAGGCCAGGTCGATCGCCGCGTTCATCGCCTCGTAGCCGAACCTGAACGTGTTCTGCTGCACGACACCGGCGATCCAGCCGGCCCGCAGCCCGTCGGCCGCCTGCGTGGACAGGTCCCAGCCCACGACCTTGAGGTCCTCGGTGCGCTGCTGCGAGGTCACCGCCGCGGCCAGTCCGATCAGCGCGGGCTCGCCGGTCGCGTACGCGTACGGCAGGTCCGGGTCGCCGGTGAGCAGGTTCTCGGCCGCCGTCTGCGCGTTCTCCTGGACGTTGCGGCCGTCCACCACCGTCTTGATCTTCATGCCCTTGGCGGTGGCGGTGTCGGTGAAGCCCTTCTGGCGCTCCAGCTGGACGGTGCTGTTGAGCGCGCTGACGACGCCGATCTCGCCCTTGCCGCCGCTGATCTTGTTCAGATGCTCGGCCAGCAGCCGGCCGCCCTCGGCGTTGGCGGTGCCGACCTGGGTGGACACCGCGTCGTCGTCCACGGTCGCGTCCACCGCCACGACCGGGACCCCGGCCGCGTCCGCCCGGCGGATGGCGGGCTTGATCCCCTCGGTGTCGACCGCGTCCACGATGATCGCGTCGTACCGGTTGGCGACCAGGTCGTCGATGGCGTTCGCCTGGGTGGTGGAGTCGTCGTTGCCGTTGACCACCTGCACGTCGGCCCCGGCCTTGCCGGCCACCATCCTGGCGCCGGTGTTGATCTGGTTGAAGAACAGCGCCTGGAGGTTGATCGGCACGATCCCGATCTTGGGAGCGCGCCCCTCGACCTTGCACGACTGAGCGATCTTCTCCGGCGGAGGCGGACCCTGCCGCTGCGCGTTCTTCTCGGCCGCGATCTCCTTGCGGGCCTGGACGTCGCAGCCCACGGTCGTCACCGCCAAGGTGAGCGCGGCCAGCGCCGTCACCGTTCTTCTCATCCTGGCCGTCCCTCTCGTACTGGCCGTCCCTCTCGTACTGGCCGTTCCACTAGTACGGGCCGTTCCTCTCATGCTGGGTCTCCCTCGCGGTCGAGATAGGCCTGGACGACGGCGCGGGTCGGCAGGCCGTCCCGCGCGCCCGGCCTCGTACAGGACAGGCCGGCGGCGACCGCGGCGAACCGGGCCGCCTCGACCGGTTCCGCGCCGCGCTCGATCTCGGCGCAGTACGTACCGGCGAAGCAGTCCCCGGCGCCGGTGGCGTCCACGGTCCGCACGCTGATCGCGGCGCCGTCGTACCGCTCGCCCGACGGCGCGTACAGCGTCCAGCCGCGCGCCCCGTCGGTGACGATCAGGTGCGTCCCGTAGGCGGCGCCCGCTTCGGCGAGGGCACCGTCGTCCCCGATCACCCGGGTGGCCCGCTCGCGCCCGACGATCACGTGGCCGGCGGCGCGCAGCGCGGCCCGCGCCGCCTCCGCCGTCTCGGCCCCGTCCAGGTCCACGACGACCCGCGCGCGCTGCCCAGGGACCTGCCCGAGAACGTCCGCGACCTCGGGGAAACGGTATCCGTCCAGGTAGAGCAGGTCGTCCGGATCCATCTTGGACGTGACCTCAGCGACGTGCGCCACGGTGAGCTCGTCGTCCTGGCTGACGATGGAACGTTCCCCATCGGGGGTCAGCAGGATCACCGACGTCGTCAGCGTCCCCGTCCGTGCCGTCCAGGAGACATCGACGCCGTCCTCCCGCATCCGGGCCAGGAAGACCTCGCTCATCGGGTCGCCGCCCACGGCCCCCGCGAATCGGGTGCCGGCCCCCATCCGCGCGGCGGCCACGGTGGCGTTGGCCCCCATGCCGCCGTCGCCGCGTTCGATCCTGGTGGCCTGCACGCGATCCCCGGCGCCGGGCAGCACCGGGACACCGACGATCAGGTCGGTGTTCGCGTAGCCACAGAACACGATCACGGGAGTTCGGCCCCCGCGGCCTGGGCGGCGGCGGTCAGCTCGCGGACCTTGGCCGGGTCGACCCGGCCCCACCAGCGCCCGTTGTCCTTCACCGAGGACGCGACGATCACGCCGGAGCAGGCGGGCAGCAGCGTGCCGATGTTGGCCGCGCTGATCCCGGAACCGATGATCACCGGCAGCACGGTGGCGGCCACGATGCCCTGGACCTCGTCGATCGCGGCCGCGTCGCCGGTCCGCGAGCCGGTCGCGATCAGCACGTCGGCGTCGAAGAACTCGGCGTCCTCGGTCTGCTCGGCCAGCGACCGGTCCGCGACGATGGAGTGCGAGCCGTGCTTGACGTGCACGTCGGCGAACACCTTGACCGGCTTGGCGCCGATCCGGCTGCGGTAGCGGGTCGCCTTCGCCGCCTGGCCCTCGATGATGCCCTCGTTCGCCACGTACGCGTTCGCCCACTGGTTGACCCGGACGAACCCGGCGCCGCCGGCCCACGCCGACGCGATCGAGCACTCGGCCGCGTTCGACAGGACGCTCACGCCCACCCGTCCCCCGCGCCCGCCGGCCAGGGTCTCCCGTACCCGCTGGGTCACCACGGCCATCGACGCGGCGGTCTCGTACCCGTGCTCGCCCGGCTTCGGGAACGGGATGTCCCAGTGGTTCTCGACGATGACGCCGTGGCACCCGTTCTCCAGGTACCCGCGGGCCTCCTCGATCGCGAAGGCCGAGATCTCGTCGATCGGCACGCCCTCGTAGTGCGGGCTGCCCGGCAGCGGCGGCAGGTGCACGGCACCGATGACGGCCTTGCCCGTACCGAACAGCTCCCTGATCGCGTTCGGCTTGGGCGGGAAGACCCCCAGCCCGCTCCCGGACGTCCCCGCCACACCCGCTGTTCCCCCCGCTGTTCCCGCCGCACCGATCGTTTCCGCCATCCTGACCCCTTGCTGTAATCGATTGCAGTAGAAGTGTGGATGAACGTTAGGTATATATCCGCAGGTAGTCAAGGACCTATACTCGGACAAGCCTCACCCAGCCACCCCACGACCGTGGCTTTCCGGTCCCGGGGCGTTTCATGGAGGTAAACGATTGCATCGGGTCACCATCGCCGACGTCGCGGCGCGGGCCGGAGTGTCCACCGCCACTGTGTCGCGCGTCCTGTCCGGCCGGGGCCCGGTCTCGGACGCGATGGGACGCCGCGTGCGCAGCGCCGCCGAGGACCTGGGCTACCAGGTCAACACCATCGCCCGCGCCCTGCGCGACGGCCGTACCGGCACCGTGGGCATGGTCGTCCCGAGCATCACCAACCCGTTCTTCACGTCCCTGGTCGAGAGCGTCGAGCACGTGCTCGGCCAGGAGGGCAAGGAACTGTTCCTCTGCGACGCACGCTCCGACGCTGAGATCGAGGCCCGCCGGCTGGCCTCCCTCGTCGCCCGCAACGTCGACGGCATCATCGTCAGCCCCAGCCACGGCACCGAGAGCGGCCGCGCCGTCCAGGAGACCGCCGACCGGCTCCCCCTCGTCCAGCTGGACCGGTTCGTCGGCGGCACCGAGACCGACTGGGTCGGCGTGGACGACATCGCCGCGATGCGCCAGGTCATCGACCATCTCCACGCCGGCGGCGCCCGTTCGGCCGCGTTCGTCGGCTCGCGCCTGACCAACTCCTCCACCGAGCAGCGGCTGTCCGGCTTCCGCCGCCGCGCCGCCGACACCGGCATGACCGTCCGCGACGAGTGGATCCTGCTGGACGACTACACCGTCGAGTGGGGCGAGGACGCCGTCGCCCAGCTGGCCACCGGCGCGGCGTTCCCGGACGCCATCGTCTGCGCCGACGACCTGATCGCCCTGGGCGTCACCCGGGCCTGCCGCGCGCACGGCATCTCCGTACCGGCCGAGGTCCAGGTCACCGGCTTCGACAACATCCAGTTCGCCCGCCTGGGCGAGCCCGCGCTGACCACCGTCGACCAGCCCACCGACCAGATCGCCGCCGAAGCGGTCCGCCTCCTCGGCGCCGTCGGCGGTACGTCCCGCGCCCACATCGCGCTGGTGCCCAAACTGGTCGTCAGGGACAGCACCCGCGGAGGAGACAGCGCGCCCAAAGGAGACAGCGCCCCCGGAGGAGAGAGATGAACGCCGTAGAGCTCGCACAGGAACTCGTCCGCCTCGACACCCGCGCCGGCAACGAGCGCCAGGCCGCCGACCTCGTCGCGGCCGCCCTGGCCGGCTCCGGCTTCGATGTCCGCATCCAGGAGCCGATCCCGGGCCGCGCCAACCTCATCGCCCGCCGCGGCGCCCCGTCCAGCACGCTGCCGTACGGCACCCGCCCGTCCAGCCCCCGCCCGTCCAGCACCCCGCCGTCCATCACTTTCACGGGCCACCTCGACACCGTCCCGGCCCGCGAGGACGAATGGTCGTTCTCCCCGACCAGCGGCGACATCCGCGATGACCGCCTGCTCGGCCGGGGCAGCAGCGACATGAAGGCGGGCGTCGCCGCCCAGGTGGCCGCCGCCGTGCGCACCTCCACCCCGCTCCAGCTGATCTTCACCTTCGGCGAGGAGACGGGCTGTGACGGCGCCGCCCTCATCGACCCGTCGGACCTGATCCCCACGGACCTGCTCCTGGTGGCCGAGCCCACGTCCAACCGCGTCGTCCTGGGCCACAAGGGCGCCCTCTGGCTCCGCGCGACGGCCCGTGGCGTCTCCGCCCACGGCTCCCGCCCCGAACTGGGCCGCAACGCCATCGCCGCCCTCGCCGAGGCCGCCCTGCGCGTCCACGACCACCGGCCCTGGCCCGAAGGCGCCACGGTCAACGTCGGCACCTTCCACTCCGGCGTACAGCCGAACCTGGTACCCGACCACGCCGAAATGACCCTGGACATCCGGACGACCCCGGCCTACGACTCCACCCAGGCCCGAGCCGCGATCACCGACCTCTGCGGCCCCGAGATCGAACTCGAGACCCTGATGGATCTCCCAGGAATCGGCACCGACCCGGCAGGCATCAAGAAGGCCCTGGAAACCCTGTCCCCGGGCACTTCGCCCCAGCCGCAGGCGACCTACTTCACCGACGCCTCAGTGCTGAAGTCCAAACTGGGCGACCCGGCCGTCATCATCTACGGCCCCGGAGACCCGGACCAGGCCCACGTCACCAACGAGACCTGCTCCGTCCCCAACATCGAAGCCTGCGCCGAAAACCTCCAGCGCCTCCTCCTCAGCTGAAGACTCCTCAACAGCCGAAGGTTCCTCAACAGCTGAAGACGTCCTCAACGGTCTCCGCTGTGGCGGCACGCTCCTGCCAGCTCGCGTACTGGTCGAAATCCGTGCAATCGATGACCCGTTCCAGAATCTCGTCCGGAACGACCAGGCCACGCTCCGAGAGGGCGCCGAGGAGCACCGTGAGCTCTCCGAAAGCCCTGCCCCTTTCCATGCCCAGATGGTAGAGCTTCCTGGCAGATTCGCTTCGGAACGGACAGGGAGAATTTTCGGGCTCGTCAACCACGATCGGCCTGATGTCTCCCTCTCCGAAGATCTCCCGAGCCGCCTCCGCTCTCACGGCTCGCCGGATCCACGTCTCCAACTGGCCCGCGTCTCGACATGGAATCACGCGTTCCAGGACATCCCTCGGCGATCCCAGTTCGCGCGCAGCGAAAACGACCAGGATCAATTCGACCGATCGCACAACGTCCAACAAGGCTCGATTCGCGTTGGAGAAGTTTCGATCGAAGGCGCTCTCGGACGTATTGTCGACTTCCTCGCTCGCTCTGTTCATTCCTGACCGAAGACCTCGTCAATCGCCTCGGCCGTGATGGCTTTCTGCAGCCAGCCCGTCACCTCCACCAGATCCGTACACGCCTCAATGCGCGACCGATTCTCCGCTGAAGGACTCAGGCCTCGCCGTGACAGGGTGTCGAGAAGCACTTGGGCCCGCCCTCGAATCTCTCCTTGAAAGAAGTACTCGCAGGCGAAGGCGCTGCCCATGGTTACGAGCATGCGGAACTCACTTGAAGATCTCGTCGACCGTACCGGCGGTGATGGACCGCTTCACCCAGGTCTCCAACTGGTCCAAGTCCCGGCAGGACTCGATCCGCACCCGCTCCTCCTCCGAGGGGTTCAGGCCCCGTTCCGAGAGAACCTGGAGGATCGACTCGGCCTTGCCCTCAGCCTTGCCTTCGGCCTCGTACCGGAGAGCGAATTCGCTCTGGAGTTTGTAGGTTTTCGTATCCACGAGTTCCTCCAGGATCGAGCGTGCCAGCGCGGGCAGTCGTGACACTACGTGGTCATGATACTTCCAGCGGATGTCGACGGGCAGGACCTCCAGAGCGGCCCAGAGCGCCCGCAGTGCCGGCCGTGTCTCAGGGCCGCCGGTCACACCCGTGACGCCGAGGACGGCGAGTTCGGGCAGTTGCTGCGCCCGGACCGGGTCCGTGATCGGGGGCAGGCCGGCCATGTTGATGACCAGTGGCATGAGTACCCAGCCGGGATGGCCGGTCTCGATCGCTTTGGCACACCGACGAGCGGTCGCCTCATCAGGGCAGAACACGAGGAGGACCACATCGCACTCGTGGCGGGCGCGCAGGTTGGCCATGTACGCGGGCCAGGTGAAGTTCTTTCGGTCGCTGGGCCGGGACTGCACCTCGATGATGATGCCCAGGTCGGGCTTCTGGGGATCGCCCAGCATGACTGCGGCGTCGCAGCGGTACTCCTTCGGGTCGCAGTCGTTCAGCGTCTCCGACCCCAGGAAGGCCTGCATGGCCTCGGGGATGGTGTAGCCGAACATGGTCCGGAGGAGTTCGGGGGCGAGAGCCGGCCGGTTCCGGACCATTTCCAGCGGCATCTCGTGATCGATTGATGGCACGAGAGGAAGTTAGCCCAGGCCGGTAGATCCCTCCACAGGATTCACGCAGGGAAAGGTAAAGAAATCTGAGTACATAAAGCCCTTTGATCTACAAGATGTAGATATCTCACTAAAGAACGAGAATGCCTGGTTCGCAGGCATGTGCTGTGCTTGCTGCCGCTTATTCCCTGGACCTGCCGTACGAGCGGAAGGGTCACTGCGGGGTGGCCTCGCCTGCCGAGGTCTGGTGGGCCAGCTGGCGTCGCAGGTTGCGCGGGGCCGCATCCGTCATGAATTAGGTGCCCGTTGACGTGCGGGTCGTCCAGGTCCAGGAGTCTGCCCAGCAGGCAGGGTGAGCCGTTGCCCAGCAGGGCTTGTTCTGCCAGGTGTTCCAGATCCGACGGCTTGCCGCGGCGCAGGATGGCTTCGGCGACGACGCGGTTCGGGAGGCCGGCGGCGCAGCGGGCCGCGTCGAGGACCCGGGTGATCCGGGACTTACGCGGCGGGTCGGGGATCTTGGGGGGGGCACGGGACCGAACGTACAGCGGCCCCGTCCCGTGGGGGACGGGGCCGCAGTCCGCGCGGCACCGGGCGCTGGTCGGCCGCGCGGGGTCAGTGCCCCAAGGCCCTGCCGGCCGGCGAGACTCTGCCGGCTGATGGACCTCTGTCTGCTGATGGGGCTCGGTCGGCTGATGGGCTCGGTCGGCTGATGGGCTCGGTCGGCTGATGGGCTCTGTCTGCTGATGGGGCTCTGTCTGCTGACGGGGCTCTGTCTGCTGATGGGGCTCTGTCTGCTGACGGGGCTAGTGGTCGGTGGCCCGTTCGGCACCCGCTCCGGTGAGGGAACGGACCTCGATCTCGGCGTACTTGGCGGCGTTGTACTCCTTGCTCAGCACCGCGCCGAGCCAGCCGCACACGAAGCCGATCGGGATGGAGACGATGCCCGGGTTCTCCAGCGGGAACCAGCTGAAGTCGGTGCCGGTGAACAGGGCCTTCTCCGAGCCGGAGACGACCGGGGAGAAGATGACCAGGAAGATCGCCGAGCCGAGGCCGCCGTAGATGGCCGCGACGGCGCCGGCGGTGTTGAACCGCTTCCAGAACAGGCTGTAGATGATGGCGGGCAGGTTGCCGGACGCGGCGACCGCGAAGGCGAGGGCGACGAGGAACGCCACGTTCAGCCGCTGGGCGAAGATGCCGAGCACGATGGCGACGGCGCCGATGACCAGGGCGGCGATGCGGGCGACGCGGACCTCTTCGCGCTCGGTGGCGGTGCCCTTCTTGAAGACGTGCGCGTACAGGTCGTGCGCGAAGGAGGACGAGGACGCGAGCGTGAGCCCGGCCACCACCGCGAGGATCGTGGCGAACGCGACCGCGGCGATGATCGCCAGCAGGATGGTTCCGCCGGCTTCACCGAAGACCAGTTCGCCGACGCGCTGGGCCAGTTGTGGCGCCGCGGTGTTGCCCGCGGAGTTCTCCGCCCTGATCTCGTCGCTGCCGACCAGCGCGGCGGCACCGAAGCCCAGGACGAGGGTGAGCAGGTAGAAGGAGCCGATGATGCCGATGCCCCACAGCACCGACTTGCGGGCGTCGCGGGCGGTCGGAACGGTGTAGAAGCGGATCAGGATGTGCGGCAGGCCGGCGGTGCCGAGCACCAGGGCCAGGCCGAGGCTGATCAGGTCGAGCTTGCCGGTGAGGCCCTGCGCCTCGGTGGCGTACCGCAGGCCGGGCTCCAGGAACGCGCCGCCCTTGCCGCTCTGCTCGGCCGCGTCGCGCAGCAGGGTGGAGAGGTTGAAGCCGAACTTGCCCAGGACGAGGATCGTGACCAGGGTCGCGCCGGTCATCAGCAGGATGGCCTTGACGATCTGGACCCAGGTGGTGCCCTTCATCCCGCCGAACACCACGTACACGATCATCAGGGCGCCGACCAGCGCGATCGTGGCGGCCTTGGCGCCCTCGCCGGTGAAGCCGAACAGCAGCGTGACCAGCGCGCCCGCGCCGACCATCTGGGCCAGCAGGTAGAAGATCGACACCGCGATGGTCGAGACGCCGGCGGCGGTACGGACCGGGCGCGGGCTCATCCGGAACGCCAGCACGTCGGCCATCGTGAACCGGCCGGAGTTGCGCAGCAGCTCGGCGACCAGCAGGAGTGCGACCAGCCACGCGACCAGGAAGCCGATCGAGTAGAGGAAGCCGTCGTAGCCGTACAGGGCGATGAGCCCGGCGATGCCGAGGAACGAGGCGGCCGACATGTAGTCGCCGCCGATCGCCAGGCCGTTCTGGACGCCGGAGAACGAGCGGCCGCCGGCGTAGAAGTCGGTGGCGTCCTTGGTGTTGCGGCCGGCCCAGACGGTGATGGCCAGGGTGCCGGCGACGAAGATCAGGAACAGGGTGACCGAGAGGGCCTCGTGGCTCATCGCTTCACCACCGGGCCCGGGGGGATCTCGGCCTCGACGGCGGTGCGCAGGCCGTCGGCCAGCGGGTCGAGTCTGCGTTCGGCGTACCGCGAGTACAGCCAGGCGATCAGGAACGTGGACACGAACTGCAGCAGCCCGAAGACCAGCGCCACGTTGATCTCGCCGATGATCTTGGTGCCCATGAAGTCGCGCGTCCAGCCCGACAACACGACGTAGAGCAGGTACCAGGCGAGGAACGCGGCGGTCATCGGCAGGACGAAGCGCCGGTACCGGCGCCGCAACTCCTGGAACTCCGTGGTTCCCTGGAACCGTTCGTAAACGGTTCCACCGGCTTGCTTATCGATGGCCACGATCCCTCCTTCGATGTGATGCCGCCGTGCTCGGTGGTGCTACCTGATGGCGGTGTCTTCGGGCGATGCTCGATGACGCTGCTCAGTGACGCTGCTTGATGACACTGCTCAGTGACTCGGCTTGATGACGCTGCTCGATGACGCTGCTTGTGGTGGCACCGAATGTGACGACGGTCACGCGCAACCGTAAGAAATCACCCGTTTTCGATCGAGGGGCTGGGGCGGTGGCTGCGGTCAGCCGCCGTACGCCAGCGCCGATCTACGGCCGGTGTCGATGAACGGTCGTCCCCATGCGGTGAACGGCGGCCCGGCGGCGGGCGATTCGGCGGTGAACGGTCCGGCGGCAAGTGATTCGGCGGTGAGCGGTCCCGGCGGTGAGCGATGGTTTCGGCCGTGAACGGCGGCAGGGCCGGCCTTACCGGCGGTCAGACCCGTTTGGGACGCCACGTACCGCGGTCGACGTCCAGCGACTCCGGAGCGTGCAGCCGCACCATCATCCGGGCCACGCCGGGCGGGATGCGGCCGGGCGTGCACCAGGAGACGACGATCATGACGGCGAACGCGATCGGGACCGTCCAGGCCGCCGGCTGGGCGAGCAGCGCCCCGGCCAGCCCGCCCGGCGGACCGGCCGCGATGGTCACCACGACGGCGGCGCCGGCGAGCGTACCGCCGGTCACGAGCCCGGCCAGCGCGCCCGCCACCGTCAGCCGCCGCCACCAGATGCCCAGCACCAGCAGCGGGCAGAACGTGGACGCGGCGACCGCGAACGCCAGCCCCACCACGTCCGCCACCGCCAGCGAGCGCGCCGCGACCGACAGGGCGAGCGGGACGGTCAGCGCGAGCAGCGTCGCGACACGGAACGAGCGAACCCCGCCGCGCAGGATGTCCTGGCCAAGGACGCCGGCGACCGACACCGTGATGCCCGAGGACGTCGACAGGAACGCCGCGACCGCGCCGCCGGTCACGAGGGCGCCGAGCAGGTCGCCGCCGAGCCCGCCGATCACGCGGCCGGGAAGGGTGAGGACGACGGCGTCGGCACGGCCGGTCATCAGCAGCTCGGGCGTGTAGAGCCGGCCGAGCGCCCCGTACAAGGACGGGAGCAGGTAGAACGCGCCGAGCAGGGACAGCACCAGCACGGTCGTACGGCGCGCGGCCCTGCCGTCCGGGTTGGTGTAGAAGCGGACGAGGACGTGCGGCAGCCCCATCGTGCCGAGGAACGTGGCGAGGATCAGCGAGTACGTCGCGTACAGCGAATGCTCGCGCCCGGTCAGCGGCATCCCCCACTCGCGGTCGGTGACGGCAGCGGTCCCGTCGACGTGCGGGACGTCCGCGCCCTTGGGGAACGTGACGGCGGTGTCCTGCTCGAAGCGGTGCGGCCCGGGATCGAGCGTCAGCGCGCCCCCGTCGTGCGGCCGCCCGCCCCCGTACTCCCTGCCGCCCCCGTACTCCCTGCCGTCCACGCGCCCGTCCACCGTGACCGTGACCGGAGCGGTGACCTGGACGGTGACCGCGAGGCCGATCGAGACGGTGGTGCGCTCGGTGAAGCGGGGCGGCATGTCGCGATCGAGGCCGGGCGACCCGTCGAACCGCCAGGCCAGCGCCAGGAAGATCAGCGGTACGGCCAGCGCGGTCAGCTTCAGCCAGTACTGGAACGCCTGCACCATCGTGATGCTGCGCATCCCGCCCGCCAGCACGGCGGCGGCGACGACCACCGCGATCAGTACACCGCCCGCCCACGCCGGCGCGCCCGCGACCGTACGCAGCACCAGCCCGGCGCTCTGGAACTGCGGCAGCAGGTAGAGCCAGCCGATCAGGACCACGAGCACGCTGGTGACGCGGCGTACCGCCATCGACTCCAGCCGCGCCTCGGCGAAGTCGGCGAGGGTGTACGCGCCGGAGCGCCGCAGCGGCGCCGACACCAGGACCAGCAGGACCAGGTAGCCGCCGGTCCAGCCGGCCGGCAGCCACAGCATGTCGGCGCCGTAGGCGAGGATGAGCCCGGCGATGCCGAGGAACGAGGCGGCCGACAGGTACTCGCCGCCGATCGCCGAGGCGTTGCGCAGCGGCGTGACCGTACGGGACGCGACGTAGAAGTCGGACGTGGTGCGCGAGATGCGCAGCCCGAGCGTGCCGATGAGGACGGTGGCCGTGACGACCAGAACCACCCCGGCCAGCCCGTACGCGGCGCTCACCGGACCGGCGGACGGCCCGGGCCGTTCATCGGTCCTCGCCCGGGGCGCGGTCGACCAGCTCGGCGAAGTCGCGCTCGTTGCGCTCGGCGTGCCGGACGTACCACCAGCCGCACAGCACGAACCAGGGATAGATCAGCCCGGCCAGGACCAGCCAGGCCAGCGGGACGCCGAGCAGCCGCTGCTCGCGCAGCCCGGGGAACATCGAGAACAGCGCGGGAAGCCCGAACACCACGCACGACAGCACCAGGCACAGCCGTACCGCCAGGCGCAGCTGCGTCTGCACGAGTGAGCGCATGTACGCCTCGCCCAGCCCCGTCTGCTCGTCGATCTCCCGCGTGACGGGATAGCGGGGACGGCGCGCCGCCCGCGAGCGCGGCCCCGTGACCAGCACCCGTCCCGGCGCGGGGGCGGGCCTCGGTCCAGGAGGCGGGTCCGGCTTGCCGGGGTCGTTCACGGGGACCGCCTCGCCCGGCGGACGAGCAGGTCGCGGAGTTCGCGGATGTGCCGGCGACTGACCGGCAACTCCGCTCCGCCGACCAGGATCGTGCAGCGTCCCGAGTCCAGCCGCAGCTCCTCGATCGCCGGCAGCGCCACCAGATGGCTGCGATGCACCCGGACGAACCCGGCGCCGCGCCAGCGCTCCTCGAGTGCGGCCAGCGGGATGCGCACCAGGTGGCTGCCGCCGGCGGTGTGCAGCCGCGCGTAGTCGCCCTGCGCCTCCACGTACAGGACCTCGGCGGGGGCGACGAACCTGGTCACTCCGCCCAGCTCGACCGGCATCGGCTCCGGCTCGGCCTCGGGTGTCCGACCCGCTCCGCCGGGAGTCCCCGTTCCGGCGGATGCCCTCTCGGAGACCCGCTCGGTGACTCGCCGGATCGCCTCGGCCAGCCGTTCGGGACGGACCGGCTTGAGGATGTAGTCGGTGGCCTTGATCTCGAACGCATCGACCGCGTGGCCCTCGTAGGCGGTCACGTACACGATGTGCGGTGCCCGGGCGAACTGCGCCAGGACCCGGCCGAGCACCGTTCCGTCCAGGCCCGGCATCCGGATGTCGAGAAAGACCGCGGTGAACGGCCGGCCCTCCGCGAGCGCCCGGTCCAGCTGGCGCAGCGCGGTGGCGCCGTCCCGGGCGGTACAGATCTCGCCGATCCGGGGGTCGGCGCTCAGCAGATGGACGAGGTCGTCCAGCGCGGGCGCCTCATCGTCCACCGCCAGGACCCGCAGCCCCACACCAGCGTCGTCCACTGCCGCCCTCCAGTGCCGTGGGTCACATTCCAGCGGGCGGCCACCGTCAAGTCAACCGGCCCTCATCGACGCCTTGCGAGGCGGTGACGCCGGGACGGTACTTGGGGACCCGCAGCGTCACCTTGGTTCCGGCGCCCGGTCCGGTCTCGACCGCGAGACCGTAGTCGTCCCCGTACACCTGGCGCAGCCGGTCGTCGACATTGGCCAGCCCGATCCCGGCCGCTGCCTCTCCCCCGGAGTTTCTCCCGCCGGAGTCGCCGGCATCGGCTTGGCCGGAGCCGGCTGTGTCTGCATTGACCTGGCCGTTCTCGCCTGGTCCGTGGTCGCCTGGTCCGTGCTCGCCGGTACGGTGCTGCCCGGACAGGAAGCGCCGTACCTCTTCCGGGTCCATCCCGATCCCGTCGTCCTCCACGCTGATCGCGCAGTCGGACCCGGCGTCCTCTGCCACGATCGTGATCCGGCCGGGTGCCGAACGGTCCTGCAGCCCGTGCCGTACGGCGTTCTCGACCAGCGGCTGCAGGCACAGGAACGGCACCGCGACCGGCAGCACCTCGGGCGCGATCCGCAGCGTCACCCGCAGCCGCTCGCCGAACCGGGCCCGCTGGAGCAGCAGGTAGCGGTCGATCGAACGCAACTCCTCGGCCAGCGTGGTGAAGTCCCCGTGCCGCCGGAACGAGTAGCGCGTGAAGCCGGCGAACTCCAGCAGCAGCTCGCGGGCCCGTTCCGGATCGCTGCGCACGAACGAGGCGATCGTGGTCAGCGAGTTGTAGATGAAGTGCGGCGAGATCTGCGCCCGCAGCGCCCGCATCTCGGCCTCCATCAGCAGCGTCCTGGAGCGATCCAGCTCGGCGAGCTCCAGCTGGGAGTCCATCCAACGGGCGACCTCCTCGGCGGCGCGGATCAGGCCCGCCGGCACCTCCTCGCCGTAGACGGCCAGCGTCCCGACGACCCGGTCGTCGGTGGTCAGCGGCACCACGACGACCCGGCGGATCGGGCAGTCGAGCAGGTCGCAGCCGACATCGTGGACCTGGGTGCGCCCGTTGCCGAGCGTGACCTCGGCATGTCCGGGCACCTCGCCGGCATGGTGCTCGTACGCGCCGTCCCAGGTCAGCATCCGCTCGCCGTCAGTGATCGCGAGCGCGGGCGAGCCGAGCAGGACGCGCAGGTGGCGAGCCGCCTTCTGCGCACCCTGCCCGGTCAGCCCGGCGCGCAGCGCGGGCGCGGCACGCGACGCGGTGTGCAGGGTCTCGAACGTCGCACGCCGCGCCGGGCCGCCCAGATTGCCGCCGCGGCCCTGCACCCGCCACCACAGCAGCGCCGGAACCCACGTGACGGCCAGGGCCGCGATCACGGCGATCACCACGTTCATCCGCGCAACGCTACGCCGACCGTGCTCGCAGCGGCAGTGCTCGCAGCACCGGACTCACACCGGCAGCGCCCACACACCCGGAGACAAGACTCATTGCTAGTGCAATTGCTAGCAATTGCTATGCTCAACCGTGTGGATCCCGAACAGACCGCCGCGGCGCTGCGCCAGATCTCCCGTGGGCTGGCGGCCCTCGCCGACGCGATCTCACCCCCGTCCGGGCCGGCCGCGCTGTCCGATGAGGACCGCTACCGGGCGATCATGAACGACTGGGGGCGGCGCGGCCTGACCCGTCCCGAGGCCGGCGAGCTGTTCCGCCGGCACGGCTTCTCCCCGCAGGCCGCTGGCGGCTGGGCCCGCGGCGGGTGGATGGAGGTACGCGACGACGGGCTCCGCCATCTCACCGAACGCTCGCACCAATGGCTCGCCGAGCAGGAGGCACCCGATGAGCAACATGACTGGCAGCGCCGCTGACGGCGTGACCGTGACCGACAGCGTGAACGCGGCCGACGGCGTCGACGGAACCGGCGGCGAGAACGCGGCGGGCCCGTTCTCGGTACGGCTGGACGTCCGGCTCGACGACCTCGATCCGCAGCTGCACGTCAACGGCGCCGTCTACCAGAAGTACGCCGACCACGCCCGGTTCTCCTGTGTCGAGGCGGCCGGGATCTCCGTACCGGACCTCATCGGCGGCGGTCTCGGCCCGGTGAACCTGGAGACCGTGATCCGCTACCGCGCCGAACTGCGTGCTCGCGACCAGGTCGACATCACGTGCGCGTGGATCTGGGGCGAGGGCAAGACGTACCGCGTCGAGCACGTGCTGCGGCGCGCCGACGGCACCGTGGCCGCCGAGGTCTCGCACGTCAGCGGCCTGCTCGACCTGCGCACGCGCCGCCTGGTCACCGACCTGGCCGCGGAATGGCACCGCCGGGCGGCCCGCCCCGAGCTGCTCGGCTTCGGTACGGGCGCGACTCCCTAGGACACGGCTCTCCAGGACACGACTCCCTAGGACACGACTCCCTAGGACCGACTCTCCAGGACACGGCTCTCTAGGAGAGGTCGTCCTCGAGCCGGGTGATGATCGGGGTGAGCAGCTCGTTCAGCTCGGCGACCATGACGGTCAGGGCGCGGTACGCGGTCTCGGCGACCGCGGCGTGGTCGGTCATCGTCTCGGGGGCGGCCGGGAGGTGGTCCAGCGGTACGGGCGCGTCCACGCGCAGGGTCGCGCGCAGGTGGGGCGACTTGGCCACGTCGCGGTCGGCGGGTTCGACGAACTGGCCGAAGATCTCCGGCCAGCCCTGCCAGCCGCGGTCGCGCCACCATTCGCGGGACGTGGTGAGCGCGGCGGGCGGCGGCGACACCAGCGCGATCCGGGCGGTCATCGAACCGTCCCAGGCGTTGCGGACGCATTCGGCCGACAGGATCCGGCGGTGCCGGCGCACCAGGCCCGGGTCCATGATCGGCGGGGTGGCGACCCGCCAGGCGGCGCAGCAGAACGTGACCGGCGCGATGTCGCCCCAGGCACCGTCGAACTCACCGATGTTGGCCCACAGCTGTTCGGTGTAGAGGCCGTCGCTGAACCGGGCACGCTCCCTGTCGTACCGGCCGTCGATCCAGAAGGCCCGCTGAGCGACCATCCGCCGGCTCAGAGCGAGGTGATGCCGGCGGCGGGCGGGACGGCGGACGCCTTGGGGACACCCTTGAAGGTGAACTTGGCCTCGTCGCTCGCACCCTTCTCGCCCGTGCCCTCGACGCCGATGATGACGATCTGGCCGGGCTGGAGCTCGTTGTAGAGGATCTTCTCCGAGAGCTGGTCCTCGATCTCGCGCTGGATCGTGCGGCGCAGCGGCCGCGCGCCCAGCACCGGGTCGTAACCGCGCTCGGCCAGCAGGTCCTTGGCCTCCTGCCGCACCTCCAGGCCCATGTCCCGGTCCTTGAGCCGCTCGTCGACCTTGGCGACCATCAGATCCACGATCTGGATGATCTCCGCCGGCGTCAGCTGGTGGAACACCACCGTGTCATCGACACGGTTGAGGAACTCGGGCCGGAAGTGCTGCTTGAGCTCCTCGCCCACCTTCGACTTCATCCGGTCGTACGAGCCCTGCTCGTCATTGGACCGGGCGAAGCCGAGGGACTGGCCCTTGGAGATGTCGCGGGTTCCCAGGTTCGTGGTCATGATGATCACGGTGTTCTTGAAGTCCACCACCCGGCCCTGGGCGTCGGTCAGCCGACCGTCCTCCAGGATCTGCAGCAGCGAGTTGAAGATGTCCTGGTGCGCCTTCTCGATCTCATCGAACAGCACCACCGAGAACGGCTTGCGCCGCACCTTCTCGGTCAGTTGCCCGCCCTCCTCGTACCCGACATAACCGGGAGGAGAACCGAACAGCCGCGAGACCGTGTGCTTCTCCATGAACTCCGACATGTCCAGCTGGATCAGCGCGTCCTCATCACCGAACAGGAACTCCGCGAGCGTCTTGGACAGCTCGGTCTTCCCCACTCCCGAAGGACCGGCGAAGATGAACGAGCCACCCGGACGCTTGGGATCCTTCAATCCCGCCCGGGTACGGCGGATGGTCTGCGACAGCGCCTTGACCGCGTCCTCCTGGCCGATGATGCGCTTGTGGAGTTCGTCCTCCATCCGCAGCAGCCGGGTGGACTCCTCCTCGGTGAGCTTGAAGACCGGGATACCGGTGGCGGTGGCCAGGACCTCGGCGATCAGCTCCTCGGTCACCTCCGCCACGACGTCCATGTCGCCGGCCTTCCACTCCTTCTCCCGCTGCGCCTTCTGCGCCAGCAGGCGCTTCTCGTTGTCACGCTGCCGGGCCGCGCGCTCGAAGTCCTGGGCGTCGATCGCCGATTCCTTCTCGCGCCGCACTCCGGCGATCTTCTCGTCGAACTCGCGCAGGTCCGGCGGCGCCGTCATCCGGCGGATCCGCATCCGCGACCCCGCCTCGTCGATCAGATCGATCGCCTTGTCCGGCAGGAACCGGTCGCTGATGTAGCGGTCGGCCAGCTGCGCCGCCGCCACCAGCGCGGCGTCGGTGATGGACACCCGGTGGTGCGCCTCGTACCGGTCCCGCAGGCCCTTGAGGATCTCGATCGTGTGGCTGAGCGACGGCTCGGCCACCTGGATCGGCTGGAACCGCCGCTCCAGCGCCGCGTCCTTCTCCAGGTACTTGCGGTACTCCTCGAGCGTCGTCGCGCCGATCGTCTGCAATTCACCGCGCGCGAGTTTCGGCTTCAGAATCGACGCTGCGTCAATGGCGCCCTCGGCCGCGCCCGCACCCACCAGCGTGTGCAGCTCGTCGATGAAGAGAATGATGTCGCCGCGCGAGTGGATTTCCTTGAGGACCTTCTTCAGCCGCTCCTCGAAATCACCGCGATAACGCGAGCCGGCGACCAGCGCGCCGAGGTCGAGGGTGTAGAGCTGCTTGTCCTTGAGCGTCTCGGGGATCTCCCCCTTGACGATCTTCTGGGCCAGGCCCTCGACGACGGCCGTCTTGCCGACGCCAGGCTCGCCCACCAGTACCGGGTTGTTCTTGGTACGGCGGGACAGCACCTGCATGACCCGTTCCATCTCCTTGTCCCGGCCGATGACCGGGTCGAGCTTGCCCTCGCGCGCCGCCTGGGTCAGGTTGCGGCCGAACTGGTCGAGCACCAGCGACGTCGCGGGCCCGCCCGCCTCCACCGGCTCGCCGGGACGGCCCGGGTCCTTCTCCTGGAAGCCGTGCAGCAGCTGGATGACCTGCTGGCGGACCCGGTTGAGATCGGCCCCCAGCTTGACCAGCACCTGGGCGGCGACGCCCTCACCCTCGCGGATCAGCCCCAGCAGGATGTGCTCGGTACCGATGTAGTTGTGGCCGAGCTGCAGCGCCTCGCGCAACGACAGCTCCAGCACCTTCTTGGCGCGCGGAGTGAACGGGATGTGCCCCGAAGGCGCCTGCTGGCCCTGGCCGATGATCTCCTCGACCTGCCGGCGCACCGATTCGAGACTCACACCGAGACTTTCCAGTGCCTTGGCCGCGACGCCCTCACCCTCATGGATCAGACCCAGGAGAATGTGCTCGGTACCGATGTAATTGTGGTTGAGCATTCTGGCTTCTTCCTGCGCCAGAACGACGACCCGCCGCGCCCGGTCGGTGAACCTCTCGAACATCACGTGCCCCCTGCTGCCGCGGGCCGATGCCGCGGCCGGACGAAAGCGGAGTCTATACTCTGCTTCAGATTACGGAGCGGCGACTCGGAATGTCAACGCACACGATTGCCGGTACAAGAGCCGCCGGCGAACAGAGTTGTCAGCACAGGGTCGGCGGCACAGCGTTGCAAGCACAGGGTTGCCAGCGCAGGGTTGTCGACAACGCGCCGTCGACACAGCAGCGTTGTCAGCACAGCGTTACCTGCACAGGGTTGTCAGCACAGCGTTACCTGCACAGCGTTGTCAGCACAGGGTCGCCAGCACACAGGGTTGCCAGCACACAGGAGACCGACGATGGCCCCGTATGAACCCGCCACCGCCGGCCGGTCCCTACGCGCCGACGCGCGGCGGAACCGGACCCGCATCCTGGAGTCCGCCGAAGCGGTCTTCGCCGCCAAGGGCCCGGCCGCCTCCACCGAGGAGATCGCGCGCCGTGCGGGCGTGGGCGTCGGAACCGTCTTCCGCCACTTCCCGACCAAGGAAGCGCTGCTCCAGGCCATCATCGGCGAACTTGCGGCCCAACTCGCCGGGGACACCGAGTCCCTGGCACGGCACGGTGATCCCGCGACCGGCTTCTTCACGTTCTTCAGCCGCCTGGTCGAACGGTCGTCCCGTACCAAGACCGTGGTCGACCTGCTCGCCGAAGCCGACACCGCCGTCACGGTCGTCAAGCCCGTCCACCTGCTGCGGCGGAGCATCGAAGACCTCCTGGCCAATGCCCAGCGCGCCGGCACCGTACGCGAGGACGTCCGCACACCCGAGGTGATCGCCCTCCTCGCCGGAATCTGCCAGGCAACCCTGTACACCGGCGGGGATCCCGAACTCCGCGACCGGACCCTCGCCATCGTCTTCGACGGCCTGCGCCCCGACCGCGACGCCCCCTCACGTTGACTCGTGGCGTGTTCGCCTCTGGCGGCGTCCTTGGAAGCGAACACGCCACGAGTCAACGAGGGGGGCGCGGTCCGGGAGCAGGTGTGTGCGTAGGCGGTCACCGCATTAGAGGATCCGGCGGGGGCCGTTGGGGGTCTCCCCGCGCTTGCGCCACTCCTTGGGGTAACCCACCGATACCTCCTCGAACGGCACCCCGTCGCTATGCATCGTCCTCGGGATGTGCAGGTGCCCGTATACAACGCAGGTCGCCCCGTACCGTACGTGCCAGTCCCCGGTACGCACAGTGCCGCACCACTGCGCGAACTCCGGATACCAGAGGACTTCCGTGGGATCGCGTACGAGCGGGAAGTGGTTGACCAGCACGGTCCTGGTGCCTTCCGGCAGTTCCTTCAGACGCCGTTCGGTCTCGGCAATGCGGGCATCGCACCAGGCCTCACGACTCGGGTACGGGTCGGGATACAGCAACGCCTCATCGGTGCACACGATCCCGGCCTCGTACGCGATGGCCAGGGCCTCCTCCTTGTTGGAGGCACCCTCCGGCCGGAACGTGTAGTCGTACAGAACGAACAGCGGCACCACCGTGACCGGCCCGTCCGTCCCGTCCCACACCGCGTAGGGGTCCTCCGGAGTGAGCACGCCCAGGCCCCGGCACATCTCGACAAGCCTGCGGTAACGCTCCTCGCCCTTGGCCTGTACGGGGTCGTCCTTGATCGTCCACAGTTCGTGGTTGCCCGGGACCCACACCACCTTGGCGTACTTCTCGCTCAGCGTCCGCAGCGCCCACTCCACGTCCGAGAACCGTTCGGCGACGTCCCCGGCCACCAGGAGCCAGTCCCCCTCGTCCTCGGGACGCAGCCCCTCCACGAACCGCTTGTTGTCCTCGAACCCCACATGCAGATCGCTGATGGCGAAGAGACCACTCATGGCCGGATCATAAGGCCCCCGCCAAATGTCCCGTTCTGGGAGTATTCGCGCGTGGAACTCGACGAGATCAGCGCCATCGCCGACGATTACGCGGCACGGCTCGGCATCCGGGCCCCGAAGGTCAAGCAGGGCCGCGTGCTCCGTTACCGGACGGGAGGCGCCTGGCTGCGGCTCCGCGGCAGGTGGCCGATGCTGGTGGTCGATTCCAGGTTCGGAGCTCTAGAACCGGCGGAACAGGAAGCATGGCTCGCGTATGTCATGAGCGCCGCTCCCCGTTTCCGGCGCTGGCACTGGCAGCAGTTCCTGGCATGGTTCCCACTCGTACTGATCATGGTCATCGTCGTGATCGCTGTAGAAGAGCTGCTCCCCCAACTGGGGGAGATACCCTTCCTGATCGTCGTGCTCGGAGGGTCTCTGCTTATCATGCGGTGGTACCAGGAGGTCTGCTTCAAGGCCGATCGCGCGGTGGTGGACGTGTTCGGCTGGCCCGTCATGGACACGATCCTCGACCTCGAGCGCAGGCTCTCATCCCGAGTAGGACGCGCTCTCTTCAGCACCCCTTCGCCGGCCCGGCGGACGGCGCGTCTCGAGCAGTTCACGCGCGTGCCTGAATGACCGCATGTGCCTCAGTGAACTCGCATCTCAGTGAACCCGCATCTCAATGAACCTGTATCTCAACGAACTCGTATCTCAACGAACTCGAAGGCGTTGCGCACGGCGGCGCCGCCCGGGTCGTTGTTGAAGTAGACGTACGCGTCGTCCCCGATGAGGCGGGCCCAGGTCTCCAGTGCCCTCTTCCCGTACCGTGGCCACGGACGGGCGGCGCCCTCGTGGAAGCGCAGGTACGTCCAGTCCGCCGTACGCCACAAGGGTGTGACCGGGCGTCCTAGCCGGTCGGCCCAGCAGAGCGCCGCGCGGTGCCGTTCCAGCACCTCGCGCGTCTCGTCCGTCCACCAGGAGATGTGCCGGGGCTCGACGGCCACGCGCACATCAGTTGGGAACAAGGCCAGGCATTCCGCCAGCCGTACGGGATCGACCTGGAGGGTCGGCGGGAGTTGGAGCAGGATGGGGCCGAGTTTGTCGCCCAGTCCTCGTGCCACGCCCATGAGCCGTTCCACGGGCTCGGCCGGCTCCTTGAGCCGTTTGATGTGCGTCAGGAAACGGCTGGCTTTCACCGCCATCACGAAACCGTCCGGAGTACGCTCCCGCCAGCTCTCGAACGTCTCCCTTTTGGGCAGCCGGTAAAACGCGCCGTTGTTCTCGACCGTGGCGAACGATTCTCCGTACCGTTCCAGCCACAGGCGCTGGGGAAGCCCGTCCGGGTAGAGCACTTCGCGCCAGTCCGCGTACTGCCATCCGGACGTACCGACGAGCACCGGCATGCCGCCGTACCTACCCCAAGACGCCGTGCGAACCCAAGACCTGTGTGAACCCCAAGACGCTGTGCGAACCCAAGACCCTGTGCGAACCCGAAGAAGTCCGTACGGACCGCTCCAGGCACAGACCCGTCCCGCACTCCCGTTGATCGGGAATCACGGGTGCACGCCACTCCCGCCGTGCCTAGGCTCCCCGCAACGCGCGCAGACACGGGTGGTTTGCAGACACGGATGGTTTGCTGGCACGGATGGTTTGCTGGCACGGATGGTTTGCTGGCACGGATGGTCGCAGACACAGAGGGGTGGGGGACGCATGAGCACAGAGATTCAGGCCCTCGAACGCCGGATCGCCCGGCTCGAGGCCGTCGAGGCGATCAAGGCGCTCAAGTACCGGTACTGGCGTGCCTGCGACGGTAAGGACCCCGCGGCATTCCGGGGCTGCTTCATCCAGAAGGGCGCCTCGGTGGACTTCGGGCGGCTCGGGCGGTTCGACGACGCGGATCCGATCGCCGAGATCTTCGCGGACGTGGCGCTGGCCAAGCAGGACGGCCGGTACATGATCCTCGACATGCACCACGGCGTTCACCCCGAGATCACGCTGCTGGACGACGGGTCCGCCGCCGGCCGGTGGACGCTGCGGTTCCGCAACCTCAACCTCGTGGACGGGACCGAGACCGTCATGGCCGGGGAGTACGACGACCGGTACGTGATCGAGGACGGCGAGTGGCGGATGGCGCAGTGCCATTTCACGATGCTGTGGAACCGCACGTTCCCGCTCCCCGCCGAGGCCAGCGTCGTCCAGTAACCCAGGCACCCCTCACCTAACCCACGGCAACCGTCGAGCGGTTCGGCTGCTTGCTACGAGCCACTTTGCAGCAGCCACCACAACGTCCCTGCCAAGAGCAACGCGAATACCCCCATCCGAACGAACAATTGGAACGTGGTCCGACGCATTCCCGGAATCGCCGCCGCCGTGCGCCGCAGATCCGCCAGCGCACGCTGCCATCGCGCGAACGCGACCCCCGTGAGCCCCGTGACGACCAGCGCCAATGCGACGAACATCGCCGATGAGCTGTTCATGGCGCCCATGCTGACCCGGAAGCAATATCAACACTGCCGGGTGGCCATGCCCGGCCTACCCTTTCGCCGCATCCGGCCACCACCGCCGCGCCCACCCCGGCACCGCCGACGCCTCCTGACGCTGCCGGCCCATCCCGGCACCGCCGGACGCTGGCAGCGCCACCCGCGTTCCGGTGCTTCGCCCCGACCCGCCTGCGGCTCCGCCCCGTCAGCCGCCTTCGTCCACCTTCAGCCGTCGGCCCTCAGCATGGTCAGGAGTGCCGCCTCCGTCTGGGCGCCGGTCAGCGCGGGCCGTTCGCCCACCTGGAGGACCGGGACGCCGCGCACACCAGAAACACGCACCCGGTCGAGCTCGGCGCGCGTCTCTTCGGCGCCTTCGTCGCTCCATTGAACGCCGGCTTCGGCGGCGAGCTTCTTCAGAGTGTCCGCGTCGGCAATGTTGAGCTCGTCGGTGTGATGGGCGCGGAACAGCCGTTCCACCATCTCCTCGGCCCTTCCCTGCCCGGCGGCCACCGCGATGAGGCGGTGCGCCTCGAAGGTGTTGGAGAAGATCGCCCTGTCGTGCCGGAACTCCAGCCCTTCATCGGCGGCCTTGGCGGTGATCCCGACGACGGCGTCGGCCGTGCCGTCACCGAACGAACGGCGCAGCACCTCGATCTTGAGTTCGCCCTCCACGGTCGCGTCCGGACTGAGCTGGTACGGCGCGAAGGCGACCTCGGCCTGCCCGCCTTCCGCCCGGAAGCGGACGAGCGCCCGCTGCAGGCGCGCGAATGCGAAGTAGGACCACACGCAGGGAATGTCGAGTACGAAATGCACGGTCGTGTTCATACCGAGAACGCTACGGAGACCCCACGGCCAGAGAATCTGTCACGTGACTGGTGCGTCGGCACGGGACGCCTCCAGCAGGGAGAACGGACCCGGCGGCCGTACGACGCGTTCCAGCGAGAAGCCCGTTCCACCGAGAAGGTTCCGCCAGTCGCTTTCGGTACGTTCGCGCCCGCCCGTGATGCCCATCATGGTGAGGTCCATCAGAGCGGCGGAAGCCGAGACGCCTTCGTCGGGAAGAACGGCATCCAAGGGGGCGGCGTTCATCAGAACAAGACGGGCGCCCGCCGGGGCCGCGTCGTGAACGGTACGAAGGGATGCGGCGGCCCGCTCGTCGTTCCAGTCGTGCAGGATCAGGCAGGCCAGATACAGAACCGCGCCGGCCGGGCCAAGCTCGAATAAGTCGCCTCCCGCGGTGGTGACACGGACGGCGATACCCGCGCCCGCGAGCCGCCTGGCCGCCTGGCCGCCTGGCCGCCACCCACGGGTGGTTCACCCCTGGCCCGGTCAAGCTCGGCGAGCACGTCACCCGACTCGTTACCACCGCTGCAACCGAACTGGAGGACGGACCGAAGTGACGCCCACGACCGCGAACCCGTCCCCGCCCGGGGGCCACGCCCGCAGCATCACGCACACCGATGGAAGACAAGCGCATGACCACCACCAGCTCCATCCAGGCCCGCTGGGAGAGGCCATCACCCCGCATGTGATCCAGATGAGCGGAGGTATCGGTGTTCCGCGACCAGCGGTCCTTGGGCAACAACCGGATCGCGCCGTGCACGGTGCACCTCAAGCAGAGGCCGTGCCGCGAATGGCTGATCGCCAACGCCGACCCTGCCGACACCGTCCTGTACGTTTGGCGTCGACTGGCCGGAAGAGTGTTGGCGGCCAGTTCCGACTCCCCGCCCATGGCCAGTTGGTAGGGAGCTGAATGGCCGTGGACATCATTTGTAATGAGATAGCCGGAAGTTAGCTGCTGCCGTTGTGGTCTGCCGGAAGGCAGATCGTGGTGAAGGCTTCAGTCTCCGCCGGGGAGGGCCGGAATGAGGGTGCCGTAAAGGGCACTCCGGGGCCGGGTACCTGCGGTCCGCACTACCGAGGGGAGACCCGGGGAATCGGTCGGGATGACGCGGGGGCGCCCAGTCGATACCACTGCCCGATTCCGGCTCGTGCTCTCCTTGGCCAGGCAGTGAATGTCCCCACCCCGCCGATGCGCGAGCCTGGATCGGTGTGGGTCGAACCTCCCCGCCCCGCAACCGCAACCGCTGGCGCTGGCGCTGGCGCTGGCGCTGGCGCTGGCGCTGGCGCCGACACCGAACCGTCCGGACACGCGCGGATCGGCTACGCCCGTGCCTCCACGCTCTGCCAGTCCCTGGACACTCATCTCCGCCAGTCCCTGGACGCCCAACTCGACTCGCTCAAGGGTGCTGGCGTCACGCGGATCTTCTCCGAGAAGATCTCCGCCCACGCCAGGACGCGGCCCGAACTCGACAAGGCCGTCATGCGCACGTTCCGCGACCACGGCGGCCTCACCGAACAAAGTTGACCGCCCGCCGCGCCCATTCGAGGGCGCCAGGAGCCCCGGCTCATACGAGGTCAGGGGCGCGGCTCTCCGGCATCAGGTCGGCACTGGACAAACCCGATGGTTGCCCGCCGGCTGGGCTTCAACGTCGGGCTCTTGGGAGCTGTGGTGGGAGTGGGCGTCGCGATGATGGTGGCGGGTGACTGTGTCAAAGGCGTTGAGGCCTGCGAAATCGGTGGCGACCAAGCTCACCGGACCGGCAGGCCTTGACTTGTCCGAGCCCGCAGCGCGTGTTGCTGCGCGCTGCCGCTACGCGATGCCGCTGCGCGATGCCGTCACGACCCGGGCGGTGGCGGGTGGGAGTGGTCTATCGGTCTGTCTCACCCGCACGAGTCGCGTCTGTGCCCTGTGTCGTGGCCCAGTTGCGGAGCGCGGCGACGAACTCCTCGGGCGCGTCGGACTCCGTGTAGAGGCCGGCGCCCTCGACGATCACGGTCTCGTGCTCGGGGAAGGTCGTTTCCAGACGTTCGCGCTCCTGGGGACGGAAGGCGATGTCGGCGTCACCCCACACGATCAGTGTCGGCAGGTGGGCGATGCTCGCAAGGCCGGCCTCGACCTCGGCGAAGAAGGTCCGGCTGGCGAGGACCCGGGCGGGGAACATGGCGGAGGCTTGGCGTCGCTGGGGGGTGTCCAGCGCCTGGCGGTAGTGGGTCATCTCGGCTGCGGTCAGCTTCCGCCTTCGGTGGCCTGCGGGCATGAACCAGTTGACGAGGACGTTGAGCCGCCGGACCAGGAAGCGGAACGGGGGTCCGCCGATGATGCGGCCGAACCACTCGAAGTGGAATACCCCGTTGACCGGCCAGGCGAAGGTGTTGGCGAGCACCAGCCGTTCGAAGATGCCTGGCCGCCGCTGCACGGCGGCCAAGCCGATCATGCCTCCCCAGTCCTGCCCGACCAGAGTGACCCCGTTGAGGCCGAGCGTGTCGACGAACCCGGTGACCACGTCTGCGTGCTCCTCGGGCAGGTAGCGGTAGCCGGGCTTCGGCGTCGACAGCCCGAAGCCCGGGTAGTCGAGGGCGATGCACCGGAAGTCGTCGCGCAGCGCGCGGATCACCTCGCGCCAGAGGAACGACCAGGTCGGGTTGCCGTGCAGGAGCAGCAGGGTGGGACCCGACCCCTCGTCGACGTAGTGCACGGTGTGCCCATCGATGTCGACGAAGCGGCTCTCGAACGGGAACAGGTCGTCGTCGACCCAGTCGGGCCGCGCGCTCTTGGTGGTGTCGGCCATGGCGGCACCCCTCCCAGTTCGGTTTCTCCCAGCCCGGCCTCGCGGTAGGCTTGAGTCTGTCAAGCATGCTTGAGATAATCAAGTAGAGGAGGATGATGCGTAGCTACGGCCAGTACTGCGGGCTTGCCCGGTCCCTCGACGTCGTCGGCGATCGGTGGAACCTGCTCATCGTCCGCCAGCTCCTCATCGCCCCCGCCCGCTACCGGGGCCTGATCGACGGCCTCCCCGGCATCGCGACCAACCTGCTCGCTGACCGCCTCCGCGTCCTCGAGGCCTCGGGCGTGGTCGAGCGGCGACTGGCCGACGAGGGCAGCGTGGTCGAGTACGCCCTCACGTCCTGGGGTACCGAGCTGCGCCAGCCGATCGAGAGCCTGATCCGCTGGTCCACCCCGCTGATGGTCGGCGGCCCCGACGGCGACTCCTTCCACCCCGAGTGGCTCACCCTCGCCGTCCCCGCCCTGCTCGACACCCGGGTCAAGGTCCGCCCCGCCGCGACGGTCGGCCTCGAAGTCGGCGGCCCGCCCTTCCAACTCCGCGCGACGTCCTCCGGCTTCGAGGTCGGCCCGCATGACGGCCGCGACCTCGACGCCACCGTCCGCGCCGATCCCACCTACGTCCTCGGCCTCGCCGCCGGCGCCCTCACCCTCAGCGACGCCCGCGCCCTCGGACTGGTCGAGATCGACGGCGAGGAGTCCGTCGTCCGCACCGTCTTCGCCGCCTGACGGGGCCGCTCCGTCAGGCCCGCCGGCGGCAGCATCCCGTAGAGATACCGCTGAACCTTGACGGTCGTGGCGTACGAACGGACGGATTCTCTCGGGCGTCGGCGACGACGGTGTAACTGGTGCCGTCGTCGCGCCGCGCCGCGCCGGCCAGTCCTCGTCGTCGTCGGGGTCGGGGAGTCCGCTGGAGCATCTTCATCACATCGTGTGCACGGACCTGCCCGGTGTAGATCGACACCACCACCCGCAGGCAGGGGCGCGTCAGCTTGTCCCGGTCGACCTCTCCGACGTCGGGGCGGCGGCTGCGTCACCGAGGCCTTCGCCGCGGTGCTCGTGACGGAACGCTGCGCGCTTTCGTCCCCGGCCTGCAGGGCGGCCGGTGCTACAGGCGGGCAGCGGGGTGCCGTACACCGGGCATATCCCGGTGGCTGCAACCGTCGTCGCCTTGATCATCGGCCGCTCCAGCCGCGGGGGCCGGGCTTGGGGCGGTCCTGGCCGAGCGCGGCGCGCCTCAGGCCCGCAACGTCCTCGCGGGTGTGCGTTTTCTAAGCCGGCCCGCTTGGTGGGATGTTGTGGTTGAGGTGGAACACGTTGTCGGGGTCCCACGTGTTCTTGAGAGGGATGAGTCGAGCGAGCTTCTCCGGCGGGTAGGCGCGCTGAACGCCCGTCCGCCCCTCGTCGGTGAGGGCGTTGACGTAGGCGCCGCTGGAGTACGGAGCAAGCGACGTACCGAACAGCCGGGCCGCCGCGATCCGCGACTCGTCCTCAGCCGAATCCGTCCATTTCGCGGCGGCGACGAACTCGACAAGGGCGTCGCGGTGGCTGAAGGCCGTCGCCTCGTCCGGGATGTCGGCGATCGCCCCACCGTAGGCTTGCAGGCTCGCGTACGGCAACGCCTTGCCATGCCCGTCCTGAGAGCCGCGCAGGATGAACGCTTCGATCGCGGCGTCCGACAGGTCGCGGAGAAAGTGGCCCTTCCAATATCGCCGGTACGCATGGCCTTCGATATCGTCGTCCATTCGCTGCAATTCCAGGTAGGACGGCTCGCTCGTGCGCTCAGCAACCGGTGTACCGAGGGACCGCAACTCGGCCAGCAACTCGCCGGCACCTTCCGGAGGGCCGATCCAGACGAAGCCGGCACTCACGCGTGGCTCGCCGTCCACCTCGCCGACCCATGCCGTCAGCGTGGCCGCACGAGACACCGTCGGCGCGAGATCGCGCCATCCGCGTAGGACTCCAGCGGCATCGTCGAGGGTGAACCAGAGATCCGCCACCAGCGTCTGTTGCGCGACCGGGTGCAACCGGAACTCGAATTCGGTGACCACCCCGAAGTTCCCTCCACCGCCGCGCAGGCCCCAGTACAACTCCGGGTTCTCCTCCGCGTCGGCCCGGACCGTCCGGCCGTCCGCCGTCACCACCTCGAACGAGATCACGTTGTCGCAGGTCAGACCGTACTGCCGGGCAAGCCAGCCCATCCCGCCGCCGAGCGTGAGTCCGCCGACACCGGTGTGTGAGACATTGCCTGCGGTGGTGGCAAGCCCGTGTGGCTGACTGGCCCGATCCAGTTCACCCAGTAGCGCTCCGCCCTGGACCCAGGCCCGGCGCCGCTGCGGATCGACCCGTACCCGGTTCAACGGCGTCAGGTCGATCATCAAGCCATCATCGGGCACGGCGTGACCGATGATGCTGTGCCCGCCGCTGCGCACACCGATCTCGAGGTCGTTCTCCCGCGCATGCCGGATCG
Source organism: Actinomadura sp. 9N407 (assembly GCF_044326315.1). NCBI lineage: Bacteria > Bacillati > Actinomycetota > Actinomycetes > Streptosporangiales > Thermomonosporaceae > Actinomadura > Actinomadura sp. 9N407. Next base: position 53,401 of record NZ_JBIRAW010000052.1, read on the forward strand.
CGGCGACCACGTCGTCCCGGCTTGCGCACTGCACGATCAGCCGAGGCTTGCGATCGACCATCGCATTCCACACGGCGCGGGCGCCGTCGTATCCCTCATCGCCTGGAGTCAGGACACCGCCGTCGATGTGCTCCATACAGCCCACCCACTCCTTCGCTCGTGCGACAGTGAATCAGGTGCTGGGGACATTCCTACGCAGCCGTCCATGGGACGGAACTGGATCAGTAGCTGTGGGCAGACCCGCCTAATGGAAAATCTGGCGGGCACGGAACGACCGACGTATTCGAAATGACTTTGCCACCACAGCCTCTCCGCGCAGAACGTCCCGTACCCGTCTTGCGCCCGCAGTTTCTCGAACGAGGGTGGCAGCCGACCACAACCCCGCAGGCCAGTGGCCGAGGTCGGCCAGCACCCCGGGAACGGCTCCTTGTTCAGAGTCGAAAATCTGCGGGCGGTCAGTGTCGTAGCGCGGCCGCCGACCCGAAGTCAGGTCTCTGACTGCTGACCGTTGACGAGCAGCCCACGCTGCGGCGGGGGCGCGCTTGATCTGTCTTCCCGCGCCGCCGCTCCGCGGACCTGGGCCGAAGCACCAGAACCGGGCCCCTCCGTCCGCACCGCTCCTCCGCGGACCTGGGCTGGGGGATCAGGGCCGGGTCCGTCCTTACGCACCGCCGCTCTCGACGTCCCGCGTGTGGTTCGGGGACCGGATGGTGGCAGGAGCCGGTAGATGAAACGTCCGTCCTGGCCTTTGCTGATGTGGGTCCGGTCGGGGTTGGTGTACACCCAGCGGTTGTGCCAGCCGCAGGTGAGGGCAAGCCGGTCGATGTCGGTGGGGCCGTTGCCGAGGGCCCAGCCGTCGACGTGGTCGACTTCGCACAGCGTGCCGGGGACTTCACAGCCCTGTACAACGCAGGTGGGATAGAGCGTTTCCAGGACGCGGCGTTGGGCGGGGGTGGCGAAGCGGACCCGGCGGCCGAGGTAGAGCGGAAGGTGGCCGGGCCCTAACAGGAGCGGGGACACGCCGGCGGCCAGCGCGATGCGGCGGGCCTGCGCGGCAGGGATGGGGGTGCCGTCGACCAGCCTGGCGGGAGTACGGCCGCCGGTGAGGGTGTCCAGGTCGACGATGAGGGTGACTTTGGTGGCGCGGTGCCCACCCGACAGCACGCTGGACAGCACCGCCGCCGTTCGTTCCGGCAGGTCCCGAAGATCTTCGGGACCGGTGGGCTTGGCCAGCGGGGCGAGTGTGCCGTCCCAGAGCGCGGCATCCTCGGCATTCAACCAACCCTTGATGTAGCGGCCACCGTCCAGCGAACGGGTCGAGGTGATCCAGGACCGCTCGTACCCGCGAGCGGCATCCTCGGGTATCCGCTCCGTGCCGTCGCGTTCCGCGATGACATCCCGGATGCGGGTACCGAACGCGGCGACCTTGCCTGCGGAGAAACCGTCGTCGACCATTTCCAGCAGTACTGTCTCGGCCTTGCCACAGTCATCGTCGTCCAGGCGCGCGACCGACTGCACCACCGCGGTCGCGTACCCGCCCGACAGCGTTCCGCCGGCCAGGCGTGCGGCGACCTTGGGCAGGCGAGGCAGTTGGCGGGCCAGGAGGACGCGCTCCTTGGCGCGGGCGTCACGCATGCCCAGGCCGGACCGGAGCCAAGCCTGGGTGGACGGATAGCCCCAGCGGCGCATCTCGCCGGCGCCGTCCACCACACCGATCAGGCCGGCCAGCGCACTCTCTTGCACGTCGGCGGCGCGGACCAGCGTCGCGGTCCATTCCATGCACTCCGCCGCCGAGCCGGACGCCCGATCAGAGACCGAACCGGGGCCGAAGCGGCGGGCCAACTCGGACATGATCGCGGCCGCCGCGTCCACCAAGCGACCGGTGGACAGCGCCTCCACATCGAGCAAGCTCGAACACATGAGCGAAAACTACTCAACGTATCGAACTGATCACAACAAGCGATAAGCGTTGCTTAGATCACACCGCGATCGAACCGTCCGGCAGACACGTTCCCGCGAACGTACAGCGCCACATCGCGCGGCCCGCGAGGCGGATCCGCTCCCCTCCTGACATCACCCGGAGCCCGTCCCCGTGAGTCAACAGCTGTGGAGCTGGGGGTCTCCGTCCAGCGCGGCTCGGTGGTCCACACCTCGCGAGTCGGCCTGGACGAGGCGTTCCTCCAGGGGACGGTGTTCGCCCCGGCCGTAACGCCTCGCTCCCCCCGGGCAGCCCGGCTATGACCCCCACCCCGAGCAGGAGCACAGTCAGAGCCAGGCTTGAGACCAGGCCGACCGACGACACGACTTCGGTGGGGATGGTGGAGGTCGCCGTCGGTGGCGTCGGCATCGGCGTCGGCAGAGATGTGCGGGACGTCGCGCCGTGAACGCGAAGGACCCTGACCCGTCTAGGCAGGTCAGAGTCCTTCGAAGCTGAGCCGGGGGGCTCTACTTCTTGAGTCGGGCCAGGAACATCCGGAACTCCGCCTGGCCGAGAACGAGCCTGGCCCCGTCTGGACGCTTGGAGTCCCGTACGGCGATGGCCTCGGGGAGCCTCGCCACCTCTAGACACGCGCCGCCCTGATCCTCGCTGCGCCGGGGCTTTCGCCACGTGATGGCCTCTGTGGAACGACTCCCTTCCAGGTCAGGACCGCTTCAACTCACCGACCAGAGACCGGAAGGCACCCTGACCAAGGACGAGCCTGGGCCCCTCGGGATCCTTCGAGTCTCGCACCCCGACTGCCTGCGGAAAGCGTGCCACCTCTACACAGGCATCTCCCTGCTCGCCGCTCTGTTGGGACTTACGCCACGTCGTCACGTCCACCGAACAACCGCCTTCCGTAGGAACTCGCGTGAATCGTCGGCGCTCAACGCACGCGCCTGCAGCGCGGAAAACGCGCCGACGATCGGCAAGATATCCTCTCGGTCGTTCGACGTGCTGCCGCCTCTCGTAGTTGGCATGTACAGCAGGTCCTCGCCGTTCGGCTGAGTCGCCAGATTGAACGGCCCTCCGAGTCCCCAGTGGTACGCGGTGGGAGCTACTTGAAGTGCAACGTTCTCCCATTCCGACACGGCCAGCAGATGCGCACACTGCTCTCGCATCACCTCTGCACCTCCCATGCAGGTCCACAGGACGGTCTCGGCTAGAACGACGCTGATCAGTGGGGGTTCCTTACGTTTGAGTACGGCTTGACGTCGAAGACGCCCTTCCACCGCAGCTTCCGAAAGCACAAGGGCACGTATGTACGCTTCCGTCTGAAATAGCCCGAAGACGAGCATGGTCTCGTACGCCCGCAGGAGCGCAGCCGTCTTCTCTGCATCTGGGTATTCGACGAACCAGCGCGGATATCCGATGGACCTGAGTTGCTCGTCCCACGCGTCCACGAAGGCCGTGTCGGTGCCGAGTGCACGGTCGAGACGCTCAGCGAAGTCCCGACGGCAACGCGTCGTACCTGCTTCGACCTGTGCGATATATGCACGTGTGACGTTCACGGCCTGGGCCAACGCGTTCTGCGTGAGTCCGGCGTCCTGCCGTACACGCATGAGTTCTGCACCGAAGCGCCTGAGTTCGGGAGTTGGCTTCCTCTGAGCCACGTTGCCCTCCTGAGGGGTGGCGGGGGGACACCAGCTGTAACTGAATTGCTTGCGTCGAGCTGGTTACCTGGTGACACTACTCTCTGCAAGTGACCATGTGTGAAGAGTTATCAAATCCTCACTACATGGAGTGATCACATGCCCGATCCGGCGACGTTGGTGATCAAGGCGCGGCTGGAATCGATCAAGGAAGCGCGGGACTTCATCAAGCTGGTCTTCGGAACGTGGGGCCTGGAGGACTTCGCGGCGCGGATCGTGGTCAGCGAACTGGCGACCAATGCGATCAAGCACGGGTCCCGCGAGAACGATCTCGTCGTCGTCCGCGCGTACCGCCGCGACGAGGGATGCGCGGTGATCGAGACCTGGGACCGAAGCGAAGCACTCCCCGTCCTCCAACCCGAGAACTACGCCTCCGAGTCAGGCCGTGGCCTGCTGCTCCTGGAGCAACTGGTCACCCGCTGGGGCACCCGGCCCCTGACCGAAGGCGGCAAGATCGTCTTCGCCGAGCTGGAGGCCGTCCCCCATGAGGGATGACATCCTCCTGCTCTTCCTGCGCGAACTGTTCCCCGGCTGGGACATCACCATCGACCGGCACCTCCTCCGGCGCGCCACCGGCCGCATCCTCATCTCGGCACCATCGGCCGAAGAGCTGATCGACTGCCTGGCCGTCGCCGACCCCGGCGCCTGGACCGAATCACCCGCCTGGCACTTCCTCACCAGCCTCCCCGACGAAGCCCCCATCAACTCCGCAGCATGTTGACTCGTGGCGGGTTCGCCCCCACTGGCGGCCCCCAAAGCGCAAACCCCA